>NZ_JBHZCS010000033.1:111554-113266 GCF_042755705.1 Nocardia sp. NPDC059154 | reverse complement strand
CAAGCGCTACATCACCCGACAGATCTTCCGCACCCTCACCCAAATCAGCCCAGGCACTTGACAACACATAGAAGCCTCCCGGGTTTGGTGCTCACTTTCTTTCTTGGGAAGGATGGGCAGATCATGCCTGCGAAGTACGACGAAGCGACCAAGGCCAAGGCGATCCGGCTGGTCGTCGATCACCGTGACGACTACGACAGCGAGTGGGCCGCGATCAAGGCGGTCTCGGCGCGGTTGGGTATGACCGCGGAGACGCTGCGTAAGTGGGTGCGGCAGGTCGAGATCGATGCGGGTGAGGTCGAGGGGGTCACGACCGAGACGGCGCGGCTGTTGCGGGAGAAGGACCGCAAGATCGCCGAGTTGGAGCAGACTGTCGAAATCCTCAAGGCTGCAACGAGTTTCTTCGCGCGGGAGAGCGACCCGCGACACCGGTAATCTGCGCGTTCATCGCCGAGCACAAGGCTCGGTTCGGGGTCGCTCCGATCTGCCGTGCGCTGACCGCGCACGGATGCAAGATCGCCCCGAGAACCTTCCACGCCTGGGCGCGGCGGGCACCGTCGAAACGGGCATTGTGGGACACCACGGTCACCGAGATCCTCGCCGGTTTTTACGAACCGGATGATCAGGGCCGGCGGGCACCGGAGTCGTTATATGGGGCCGAGAAGATGTGGGCGCACCTGCAGCGCCTGAAGATCCCGGTCGCCCGATGCACCGTCGAGCGGCTCATGAGCGCCAACGGGTGGCGTGGCGTGGTGCGGCGCAAGAAGATCCGCACCACCGAACCGGATCTGGCCGCCTCGCGGGCACCGGACCTGGTCGATCGCCAGTTCCGGGTTCCGGCACCGAACATGCTGCTCGTCGCTGATTTCACCTATGTTCGCCTGGTCACGGGCGCGTTCGTCTACACGGCGTTCGTGATCGACGCCTACGCCGGGCGGATCCTGGGCTGGGAATGTTCGACCAGCAAAGAGGCCGCGTTCGTCAACTCCGCGATCCGTCAGGCCGCAGCATTACGACACCGAGAGGGACATCCCTTGGCGGGCAACACCATTCACCACTCGGATGCGGGGTCGCAATACACGTCGCTGCGGCTCGGGGAAACACTGTTGCTGTCGGGCATGGTCGCATCGATCGGATCGGTGGGCGACGCATACGATAATGCATTGGCGGAGACCACAATTGGTCTCTACAAGACCGAAGCGATTCGTGACGACTCACCGTTCCGGCACGGCCCACTGAACCGGCTCGCCGACGTCGAGTTACTCACCGCGGACTGGGTCGGGTGGTTCAACCAGTCCAGACTCATGCACCGACTCGGCCGCAAACCACCGGTCGAGTTCGAAGCCGACTACTATGCACTCCACGCCGAGCAACCGGCTGGTGACAGATAAACCGGTGTGCATCAAAGCCGGGGCGATTCATGGATTTGGCCGGACCATCGATGGTCGACGCGACGCCGAACTTCATCCCGTTCGGCCAGCGAGTGGATCAGATCGCCGCCGTCATCGCCCGGCTCATGGCCACCGGTGACACGCCCTGCATGTACCACGACACCGAAAGCACCACAGCGGAATCCGTCGCGGGCGAAGAAGTAGCAGAGACCGCGCCCAGCGTTCACGTGACGATGGGTGCACGGACTGCACCCGGTCTGTCCGGTTGTCGACCGTCGCGAGCGCCGCCGTGGCCGCGCTCGTTTCATCAAACAAGTTGAG
>NZ_JBHZCS010000033.1:77291-111544 GCF_042755705.1 Nocardia sp. NPDC059154 | reverse complement strand
ACCTCGGTTTTTTTGGTGTCGAGGCTGAGAGTACCCTTCTGGGGCCGTTTTTTGCCCCACAAGATGGGTGGGGGTGCACCCCCCCCCCGTTCCCCCACCCCTCAACTCGCTTAGACACAGAACCTAGCTGTCGAGGGCTGATCGAGCCTCGCCTGTCACGCCGTAGAGCAGCATCCGCGTAGCTTCCTCGATTTGCCGCGCCTTGCCGGGGCGTCGTTGACTGGCCGGGAAGAGCCAGCCGTCCAGTAGCACCAGCGACATCACCGACCCGACGGAGAACGCGACAGTCACCGGAGCGTCGACATCGCGGAACCGTCGGGCAGCGCCGTGCGCGAGCAGGACATCCTGCAAACCTCGTACGCTGTCGGCAAGCTTGTCGCTCACCCGGGCCGCGACATCGGCCAGCGCCGGGTCGCCGCCCTGGATGCGGGCGGCTAGCAGTGTCTGAAAGAGCTCCCGGTGTTCGACAACCAGGTTGTAGAAACCTTTCACGAAGGACCGCACGATCTCCGTCGGATCCGAGGCCGAGGTGGCGCTCACGTCCCACGCCTTGGCCCAGCCACCGACGAAATCGGTGAACGGAGTCAGAATCGCCGCCTCGAAGAGCTCGGCCTTCGACCCGAAGTTGCGGAATAGCACCGACTCCCCGACGCCGGCCTCTTCGGCGATTTGACGGGTTTTCGTGCCGTGGTAGCCCTGCTCCGAGAAGAGCCGATCAGCTGCCTGGAGCACGAGATCTCTGACCACGTCAGGCGCGCGTCGCCCGCTTCCGCGCTTGGCAATGATCTCGGCCGTCAGCGCCACTCACCCCCACAATGCCGGACACCCATGCGTGCCTCCTTGGTTCGAACTCACCTCGTAGCTCCGCGCCGATGGGGCTGCCAACGGCCTCGCCCGCCCATGATAGCGCTACTTCCGACTGAAGCGAGTGGCACTCACCGGTGGGGCGCCGGGATGTGGTCTGGGCCTCCATAGATCACGCGGAAGCGTGGCGGTGCCCGTGAAGCGGGAATAAAAACTACCTCTGACCTGGGTTTTCATGATTCTTGGAGATTTCCAATCATTAGTGGCGCTCTTGATATAAGCTAGCGCCACTCACTTGTGGCAAAGGAGTGGCCGCAGATGCCTGGACGGTCATCCAGGCTCGCCACCTCGTTCGGAAGGGGAAGGCAATGTCGGTACCGAAAGCGGTAGGAGTCGGAGACTGGGGTGCCTCGAGCAACCCATCAGCGGGTGCATCGAAGATGGTGCGCCTGCATGGCGAGACAACGCCTACATGGCCTTCTGGTCCGAGAATCTCTCAACGTTCGGTTGCTACCACGCGTCGACGTCGCCGAATGCAGGTGGCCGCAGGGTGGGGTTCAGCTTCCAGCACAAGGGTTCGTCGGTCGAGCTCGTCGAGGATGCGCCCGTGGGCACATTCGACAGTTGTTGCCCGGGAGAAGGGTATTCCATGCGTGGTCAACACCCGGACCGGTACACAAACGTTGCGCACTGGGGATCACCTGCGAGTCGACGGAACGACTGGAATCGTTGAAATACTCGAATGCGCAGAATCGACGGGATCATGAGCACGAGCCACGCCACGTCCAACAGTCACGGGAGGAAGAGATGACCAAACAAGTCGAGTTGGATACGAAGGTTGCGAAAACTTTCGTCTGGTCTGCCGTTGCGCTGGTCGCTGGGTTGATCGTTGCGCAAGGATTCCTGATGCATTTCATCCCGGGGCCGGATCCGACGTTATCGGCCGAGGCTTTGCGGCAGCGTTTTATCGACCGCCGGGGGGCGATTCAGCTCGGGTCGCTGCTGCAGATTATCGTGTGGAGTTTTTGGGCCACGTGGGGGATGGTGGTCACGGTCTTCATTCGGAGGATGGAACGTAGTTATCCGTTCCTGACCTATGCTTCGATCGGTTTGGTCGGTGGTGGTTCGGTATTCTTCCTGCTGATTCCGATGACCTGGGCGGTGTGTGCCTTCCGGGCTCCAGATATGGCGCCGCAGATCATTCAGTTCGCCAATGACTGGGTGTGGTTCGACTGGTTGTTCACCTGGCCGCCGTTCGCGATATGGTTCTTCGTCATCGCGTGGGCGATCTTCAAGGACCACAATGTGCCGACGATCTATCCGCGTTGGGTTGGCTATTTCAATGTGTGGTGTGGATTGTTGATCTTCCCGGCGGGGTTGATCGCTTTCTTCCACAGCGGCCCGTTCGCCTACAACGGTATCGGTGCGTTCTGGTTCCCGGTGTTCGTCTTCTTCGGTGAGATCGTTGTGATGATCGTTGTATCGATGCGGGTCATCAATCAGCAGGCCGCCCGCCTGCAATCCGAGGCCGAGGTTGCGGCGACCGTGTAGGACCTATGTTGCACCGAGTTGCCCCGCCGGCGCGGTCGACACCGCGACGGCGGCGGCAACTCGGTACGCCGCCGTGGCGGGCGCGTTGCCGAACAGAAGGAATTCCATGTCCATTACCACCGAAGCCCTTGCCGCACGTTTGACGTCACCGCCCGGAGAGAAGCGGATACCGGCCGAGCCGGGTTTCTGGATTATTATTATCGGCGATATGTCGATGTTCGCCTTGTTCTTCACCGTCTATGCGGTGTATCGAGGCAAGCAGCCGGCCCTGTTCGATCGTTCACAGGACGTCTTGAACAAGGACCTCGGGGCCATCAACACCCTCGTTCTTCTGGTCAGTTCGCTTTTCATCGTCATGGCCGTTCGGGCGATGCGGACCGCGCGGCGGGATCTTGCGCAGCGGCTGATAGTCGGGGCCTTCGCCTGTGGGCTCGTGTTCATTGCGATCAAAGTATTCGAATACCACGAGCGGGTAGCGGCGCACGAGACGCCGGTCAGTAATAACTTTTTCATGATGTACTTCATTCTCACCGGGCTGCATCTGTTTCATCTGTGCCTCGGTCTCGCGGTGCTCAGCATCCTTCGGTACCTGGCCGGGAAGCCTGAATTATCCAAAAATCAATGGGCCCTTTTCGAAGGTGGAGCATGCTTCTGGCACATGGTCGACCTGTTGTGGTTCGTAATATTCCCGCTTGTGTATCTGGTGAGGTGAAGAGATGACGGTACTTCTCCGGACCCCGGCGACGATGGTCTGGATCCTATTGGCCGGGGCGACATCGGGATCCTGGGCACTCGGAACCCACGAGGGGTCGGGCGACCACCACGCGCTGGCCAGCGTTGCGGTTCTCCTCATCGCCTTCACCAAGATCCGTTTCGTCGGCCTCTACTTCATGGAGCTGCGCGAGGCGCCGATCGTTCTTCGCGGCCTGTTCGAGGCCTACTGCGTCATCGTTTTTCTCGTAGTCGCCGGGACATTTCTGTTCGCCTGATGCCGCGGCTGAGTCGCCCCAATGCCGTTGACTTACGCGTCGGTGTAGCCGGATCTCGGGCGGTTGTGGGTGGTTGGTGTTTGTTGTGCTGGGGGTATTTGCGTGGGAAGTTGTGTCGTCGGCCGCGTGTGGAGACGCGTGGGTAGCTGCGGTGTCGGCGGGGTGGGTTCGCGTGGGTGAGGATCTCGGTCAGTGCCGTGGTGGTGGCGGTGGCGAGGCGGTCAGGGGAAAATCCGCTTGCCCGGTGAGGTGTCACCGGGCAATGCGCAGGGTGCGCAGGAACGACAGTCGTGGCGGGTCGACGGAGTCGAAATCCGCGGCGTGATACATCAATTCGCGGATCGCGTAGTGGGTGATCATCAGTCCCCAGATCTCTTGACGCACCATGGCCGGGCTGTGTGAGCGCAACACCCGCAAGCTGCCGCATTGACGGGTTTCGATCTCGGCGAACACAGCTCGGCCGTGGTGGTGATCGCTGTGCCGAGGCAGGCATTCCTGTAAACCGTTGCAGCCAAGGCGTTCTCACCAAGCCGCGGTTGGCCGAGGCGATGATCGCCAGTGCTCTGGATGCCGGTGCGGCCGCCGGCTGGGTGGCCGCCGACGCTGCATACGGTCGTGATGGCCGCTTCCGGGGGTTCTGCGAGGCCCGCCGCCTGTCGTACGTCCTCGAGGTCCCGGTCCGCCAGACTGTTGCCGATCTCGACGGCCGCCGCCGCGGCCACGCGGGAGCCGGGCCTATTGGCGACCTCAAAGCGTATTCGCACGCTGGCGCGCGGTGAACGCTCCGCACCTGGTCGCGCTCGTCTGTAACGGCGCCGTCTTCCATCAGGCTGCATCCCTAGTCATGATGTACGCCCGCCGGGTGTGGCGTGGATTACTTTTCTCTATAGTTGAGTCAATCACAACTTTCTGCTCTATAGTTCAGTCCGTCACAACATTCCCCTACGCTTGGAGCGCCTGCCTGATGAGCTTTACCATCCAGGATCCGGCCGCGGACCTGTGGATCCCCATCCCCGAGAACGCTGACCGGATCGACCCGCACACCATCCACACGCACTACTTCGGGTTCTCGGTTCCGGAAGCCGCGTTGGGCGGCTTTCTCTACATCCGGTACCAGCCTGCGTTCTCGCTCTGCCAGGGCGGTGTGGTCATCTTCCGAGGGCTGGACAACGTCGAGATCCTCGATGTCGAGCACCTGAACTGGGAGAACACCATGCGGTGGCCCACGGTCGAGGGCACGACGATTACCACCCCGAACGGCCTGTCCATCGAGTTCCTGGAGCTGGGTAAGACCGCGCGTCTTCGCTACGAGGGCTCGGGGGCGTCGTTCGATCTCCTTCAGACGGCCGTGTCGCCGCTGGCCGCGCGGTCTCACGTGATGCCCGGCGAGGCCGAGAACGCGGATCCCACGAGTCTGCCCGGGGGTCTGGAGCAGTTCATGCACTGCACCGGCACCTTGACGTTGCACGGACAGGAGTACGCCGTCGACTGCTACGCGCCGCGGGACCGCTCCTGGAACCAGGTGCGCACCGAGCGCCACGACTCGGTCAATATGCCTCCCATCGCTTGGAGCCCTATCTGCTTCGGACCGGACTTCGGGTTCAACCAGATCGGTTGGGAGCACCCCGACACCGACCCGCCGTATCTTCCCGCGTACCCCGTACCGGCGGACCGACCCACCCACGTATACGGCTGGGTGTACGCCGACGGCGTCACCAGCCACCTGGCAACAGTCCGGCGGACGACCCATGAACGGCATCCGGTCAGTCATCTCGCGACCCGGATGACCATCGAGGCCAGCGACGAACTGGGGCGCGACTTCCGGTTCGAGGGAACCGCACTCGCCTTGGCGCCGGTTCCCGCGTGGCCGAACATCTCCCTCCACGACGCCGTCTTCCGGTGGGAGGACGAGTTCGGTCGCGTCGGCTACGCCACCTGCCAGGAGGCGTGGTTCGACAAGTACCAGCGCCTCATGAACGCGTCCGCCAAGGGGCGATTTGCACGACTGGAAAGGAACGCCTGACCGTGGCACTCATCAACCGAACCGATTCCGCCGAGGTGGCGGGCAAGCTGGCTGCAAGCATCGAGAAGCACCGCCCCGCCGTATCCGACGTGGCCGTCACAGACGTCGTGATCCCACAGTCAACCGGAATGTCGAACGATACGGTCGTCTTCTCCGCTGCGTGGCTCGAGGGCGGCGAGACGGTCCACCACCGACTGGTCGCCCGTGTCGCGCCAACCGGACCGTCGCTCTTCATCTCGCACAACCTCGGCCTCGAGTTCCGTGTTCTCTCCGCGCTCGAGAAGTCCGGAGTGCCTGTACCGGCGATCCTGTTCCACGAGTCCGACGAGTCCGTTCTCGGTGCGCCCTTCCTGGTGATGGAGTTCGTGGACGGGAAGGCCGCTCCCGACGACCCGCCGTTCACCGCGACGGGATGGGTCGTGGATCTCGAGCCCAGCAACCGGGCGCGGATCGCGGACCGGGGGCTGGCTGCCCTTGCATCCATCCACAACGTCGACTGGCGCGCCGTGGGCCTCGGCGACCTCGACCGGTCAGGTCCGGGCCGGTCGGTGCTCGATGTCGTGCTGGACGACCTCCGCGACTTCTACGAGGTCTCGTCCGTCGACCTGTCCAATCCCACCATCGAGGCCGGCCTCGCCTGGCTCGACCAGCATCGGCCCGCGACACCAGGTGAGCCAGTCCTGAGCTGGGGCGATGCGCGGTTCGGCAACCTCCTCTTCACCGAGGAACTCGAGGTCGGCGCTGTGCTCGACTGGGAGATGGTTACCGTCGGCCCTCGCGAGCTCGATCTCGGATGGTGGACCTTCCTCCTGCGTCACCACACCGACGGCATCGGCGTTCCGCTTCCGGACGGTCTGCCCACCCCGCAGGAGAGCGTCAAGCGTTACGAGGAGATGAGTGGGCACACCGTCACCGATTTCCTGTTCTATGAGGTTATTGCGGCGGTGCGGCTCTCGATCCTCTCCCAGCGCGCCACCAAGTTGCTGATCGATGCCGGTGTGGTCCCGGCAGGTTCACCGATGCTCCTTGCCAACCCTGCCACCAACCTGCTCGCCGAGCTCGCAGGCCTCCCGAGCCCGGGCGAAAAGAAGTCGAGCCCGATGAACCGAGGCGCATGAAATTTTGTCGGTCACGACCGACCGGACCGCCGGCGTGACGCGCTGCCTCCCGGCGCGGCTTCGTGCCGCTCCGGGAGGCAGACGAACGAGTCCTCCCGATGGCGTCGCGGAGCACAGCTCCCGCAAGCCACGACGAGCTCGGTCGGCCGCGGCTCACATCTTGCGAGCGTTGCTCGGCACGTCAGTGCGACGGACTTCCCAGAAAGCCGTAGGACACGAAGGCAGTGATCTCCTCAATCAGCTCGTGCTCGGTGGGACGGTTCCAACCGGAGGGCACGAACCATGGATGGAGCGCTGTGACGTCGAAGACCAGCCCGACCATGAACCGATGGGTCAGGTGGAGCCGGGCCGGGTCGAACCCGGCATTACTGCGCGCGGCGCGTTGTCGTCCAAGCTCGTTGAGGCGCTGAAAGAAATCGTCCAGTCGGCGAGTGGCCTCGCGCGCCGCGTGCTCGGAATCGGGGTCACCGTGCGCTGTGATGAGTGCGCGCATGGACTCCTGATTGCGTAGCAGGTGTCGGAACAGCTGCTCGACGCTCTCGCGGATCAGCGCCTCGTCGGTGGCCTCCTCGTCGTTCATGCTTCGTTCGAAGAACTTCTCGTACTCGGACAAGAACACGAAGAAGGGTTCCACCACGGCAGCCGCGAAAAGCTCCGACTTCGAGCCGAACTGGCGGTAGATCGAGGCTTCCGACGTACGAGCCGCGGCAGCTATCTCTTTCGTACTGGCGCCGGCATACCCCTTGCGAGCAAAGACCTCCGCTGCGGAAGCCAGGAGAGAGTCCCGGACGGCGGCGCTGCTCCGCCGTCGACCGGGCTCGGCTGGGGGTGCTTCGGACTGTGTCATACGCGAAGCATAAGCCTGCCTGCCTCGAAACGAGGGTAGTGTTCACTATCCTAAATGGCTCTCTTTCCGTCTCGAACGTGGATTAATCGGGATTTTTGACGTTCTGTGGCGGTCAATAAGATAGCGTTCGCTACCGATCGATGTGATCCTGCCAGGCGCTCGGCGCCACCTAGATGGAGATAGACATGACAGATCGCAAGTACCGCGTCATCCAGTGGGCCACCGGCCGCGTGGGGCTCCCAGCACTGCAGGGGATCATCAATCACCCTGACCTCGAACTCGTCGGTCTGTTCGTGACGAGCAACAGCAAGGCCGGTCGGGACGCTGGTGAGATCCTCGGCGGCGCCCCCGTCGGCGTCATCGCGACGAAGAGCGTCGAGGAGATCTTGGCGCTCGACGCCGATTGCGTCACCTATTCCGCGACGGACGTCGGTCGAGTCGATGAAGTCATCGACGATCTCGTCGCCATCCTCTCCTCCGGCAAGAACGTCGTGAACAACTCGATCACTCGCCTGGTCTGGCCCGCCGGCATGGAGCCGGAGATCCTCGAACGTCTCAACAAGGCATGCTTGGATGGTCAATCCACCCTCTACAACACCGGGATCCACCCAGGCGTCGTGAGCGACCAGATGCTCTTCGCGCTGACCAACCTGTCGCAGGGTATCGAGGCTATCTCGGCTGCAGAGCACCTGGACTGTTCCAGCTACGACCCTGTGGTCATCTCTGCGCTGGGATTCGGGAAGACGATCGAACAGGACGCGGAAGAGTTCGACCCGGCGATCGTGCACTTCTACTGGGGCCCGGTGCTGCGTGGACTGGCAGAGTCGTTCGGCGTCGAGCTCGATGAGATCCGATTCTTTCGTCGCCCCGAGTTCGTCGACGGTGGATTCACTACGCAGACCGGTCTCGAGATTGCCCCGAACACGATCGGTGCGATCCACTACGGCCTCGAGGGCCTGGTCGACGGCAAGGTCCGGATCGTCGCGGAGAACTACGAGAAGATCCGTCGCGACATCGCCCCCGAGGGTTGGCCCATGTTCCCGATGCACAACGACAAACAGACCGGGGGCTATCGCATCCTCGTGAAGGGCGTGCCGGAAATGCAGCTCGACCTAGCTTTCGGCTACGAGGAGGACCCACTGACCGACGTGCTCATCGGGACCGGAATGCGAGCCGTGAATTCGGTGGCAGCGGTGGTCGAGGCTCCGACCGGTATCGTGGCGTCTTTCGAGGACCTGCCGCACGTCCGCGGATTCATGCTCGGCCTGCAAAGCAAAGCCTGAGGCGTCGTTGTCGTGATCCGGCCGGCCGCGCCCGCGATACGGTAGCGCAGGTGGAGGTTCCGCATCCCGGTGTCCACCCCGGGATGCGGTCCTCGATCCGGACGCAATGCAGTGTCGGACTTGCGGATCGGCCACCATCTAGCACAACAGTTGTATTTCGTTGTGCAGCCGCCGTGTTCATTCCGAGAAAGCTTCTCCTCGTGCTGGATGATGTTGTTGCTGAGGATGTTTCGGCATGGCGTTCAGGTTTCGATGAAGTGTTTGCCCCGGTGGCGGGGGCGTTCTATAGGGCGGAGCCTCGGCGGCGGGTGCGCGCCTACCTGACCGGGTTGCTGGCGCCGGTGGAGCGGAAGAACTCCTGGCGGTTGTCCGAGGCCGCGGGTGTGGTGGAGCCGGGTGGGTTGCAGCATTTCCTGAACCGGTCCCGCTGGGGTGCCGAAGAGCTGCGTGATCGGTTGCGTTCGTACGTGGCCGAGGCGCTCGCGGGCCCGGATGGTGTCCTGCTCACCACGCTCGCCCACGCCTTCCCCGCCGTCACCGACCCAAAAGCCCACGCTGGCTGGGCCCCGATCACAGTCGCCGACATCCGCCGTCTCCTGGCGATAGTGCTCCACCCGCCCGCACACTGGCACAGAGGCCATCAAGCCCACTCCAGAAACCTCAGATACCAGCGAAAACGATTACACCGCAACAAAATACAACTGTCGTGCTAGCTAGTGCTGCGTACCTGTTCGGTCGAGTCAATCCGCGTGCTCTGTGCAGTGTCCGGGCCCATGTATGGGTGGAAGAAACCGCCGTGGATGAATCGCACGACTTCGTTCGCGATACGGTCCGCGTCGCGGTGCTCGTCGCCTTCGGGGAAAAGTAGACCCTCGAGGAGCACCATGGACAGCACCAGTCCGATGGAACAGGCGACAGCCATCTCGAGGTCTGGGTGATGGAGCCCACGCTTGTCTGCCTCAGCGGCGGCAAAGGCCGCAAGCCGTCGCACACCTTGGCCATGCATGGAATCCACCGCGAACTCAGCATTGACCGAACGGGTTGACATCGCCCAGGCGAGTAGGAGGCCCTCGTTTTCGCGAGCGAAACCTAGAAGCATGTCGACGAAGCGGCGGATGATGTCAATCGTCGACGGCGGTACTGGGGTGGCCTCCCATTCGTCGAGAAATGCCTGTACAAAGCCCCGTCCGGGCTGCACGATCGACTCGTCGAACAGGCCGGACTTAGAGCCGAAGTACCGGTAGACAAGTGTCTCCGAGACCTTGGCGTCCAGTGCAATCGCCTTGATGCTCGCGTCATGGAGCCCGTGTACGGCGAACGCTGTGCGGGCCGCCATCAGGATGGCGTCGCGCGCGTCCCCACGGCGATGCGGTCTGTGTCCGTTGGTCGCCACCATGCCGCCATTCAATCAGTCGCGGAAGGGGCGAGCAACGAGCGGGCATGCAGATGACCGGGAACGCGTGCATTCCCGGATGATCATCGGTCAGAGATTCGATTGGTCCGGCGCGCCGACGCCGGTCGGGGAGGTGTGTCCTGTGTTCGAGTTGGTTCGTGGTACAGCCTGGTCCAACGTGGACGGCGTTACGGACAGCGGGTCAATGACTCGCGTACCGATCCGGAAACTGGTGGGCCAAACGGGCCGGCCACGGCGAAGACGGCATGATCAGAAGCTATCGAGGAAGGCCAGTAGCGCGTCGGGGAGTGGACATGATGACGCGTATGGCGGACCCCGCGGTCATGCCACCAGATAGATGCCGTTGACGACCGCGCAGACAGACACAACCCAGCCGTTGAACAAGAAGACCAGGACTCGGGGCGCATGCCGCAGTTCCATGAAGTTCATCCCGACGAGATAGACCTTGAAGAACGCGATAACCAGTACACCCACGGTCGCTGCTCGCGCGCTCCCGACGAGGATTTCGTGGTGGGAACCCATCATCCATGACAGAGTCGTGGCAAGCATGAGTATCGCCCAGACAAGCGACGCTCGCTGACGACCGTAGGTGGTGAGCTGATTCATGTCATTTCCTCTCAAGCCATGAGATAGAGAAGGGCGAACAAGACGACCCAGAGCAGGTCGACCAAGTGCCAGTAGCAGGCGACGACGTTGATGGTCCGATAATTGACCGCGCTGAGTTCCGGTTTGCGAAGAAGCTTCCGGATGTGCCCGAGTGTGATCAGCCCGATGATCAAATGAATCGCATGAATACCGGTAAACATATAGTAATACGTGAAGTACAGATTTGTGTTCGGCGTGAATCCATGCGAGAGTTTTTCGCTGTATTCGATGACCTTGTCGATAAGGAATATCGACCCGCATATCATCGCGAGCGCAATGAATCGACGCGCTACGAAGTTTGCGCCTCGTCCTGCCGCCTGAACCGCCCATACGACGAAGAGTGAGCCAGTCAGAAGCAAGCAGGTATTGATTGCCCCGAAGCTCAGGTGCAGTTCGGCCTGTGACCAGGCGAAGGTGGCGACTCGTGTGGAGCGGTCGTATACGAATACACCGAAGAAGGCCCCGAAAAGCGCCATATCCCCGAGGATGAAGACCCAGATGCCGACTTCTCCGGGCACGCTCTTGGCGGGTTCATATCGAGACCGAAGGGTCGGGGTTGATAAAGCTACGGTGGACTCAGGCATCAGACACCACCAGTTGGCTCCTGTTCTCGTCGACGTTGTTCTCTCGCTCGCATCGGGCGAGGTCTTGCTTGAGCTTGCGGGTCATGGCCAAGGTAATTCCTTCGACCCACACGAAGAAGATTGTGAGCGGCAAATACATTCCGAGCAACCCGTCATAAGCGTAACCGCCGTCCTTGAAGAACAGCGCAGCTCCGGCCGGCATGAAGAGGAATGCGGTCAGCAAACTCAGATAGCCCGTCCACCTGGGAAACTCGCGAACATCCCCCTCTCGTTTGTCCCGGAACACAGCAACGGCCTGCGCGACGCACCACATGCTGAAAGGGGGCCACGGGAGCAGGAACATCAGCCATCCGGCGTCATTGAGTGTCTGCGTTATCTGCGGGTTGATCTGTCCCGGTCGAAATGCCGCCAAGGCCCATAGCAGAGCGCATAGCACACCGACCATCTCGGAGATTGCCAGGCTCACAATCTGCACATCGGCCAGCACTCGACCGCCTCCGGCGCTCCGTCGTGTCCAATTAGCGACGACGGATCCCCAAGGTGCCCAAAAGCAGAAACTGACCATCATGAAAGTGGCGCCGAGCCGAATTCCGTCAACGTTCTCTTCGTATCGACGGGCGACATCTTCAGCGGAATCCAACGGAGAAGGAGCAGGTACGAACCTGGCCAGCACCACCCATCCGATGAAGAACAAGAGGAACAGGATTCGACCCGACACTCGTACGCACCACAAATTCAGTCGAATTCTCGCGAGCTGCGACTCCATGGGCATCTACTCCCTCACCGTTCGCGGTGGTATAGTGACACTATATCTTGGTATAGTGGCACTATACCAAGTAGGCTCCACCCCGGTCAATACCTACTTGGGAGGCATGGATGAGCACCGATGGGCGGTCGCCGACACGGCCCGCCAGCCCCGCATGGGGCCGGGGCAAGACGCTTCTGCTCGAGGCTGCACGGGCTGTGTTCACCGAAAAGGGATACGCAGCCTCCAGTACCAAGGAAATCGCGGAGCGAGCCTCGGTGACCGAGCCGATGGTGTTCCGGCACTTCGGGAGCAAAGCGAAGCTGTTCGAGGAAGCCGTGCTGGCTCCGTTCAACGATTACATGGCGACCTATATGGCCGACTGGGAAAGCCGGCCGCACGGCGTCGTGAGTCCCGTCCAGGAAGCACGCGACTTCTATCGAGGGCTGTACGACGTTCTGACGGCGAACCAGCGGCTCATACGAGCTCTCATTGCCGCACAAGATGCGCACGGACCGCTCTCGGACGCCACGACCGGAGCCCCCCAGCTCGGTGCGATCCTCGAGCGCTTCGAGGACATCACTCGCCAGGAAGGTGGGGCCCGGGGCTTCAGATCATTCGATCCGACCGTCCTGACCAGGCTTATGTTCGGTCTGGTCTTCTCCATCGCGGTCCACGGCGATTGGATGTTCGAAGGGGCCACTGCGCGCCGCCCCCCAGTCGAGGCCTTCATCGAAGAGATGGCCCAGCTCACGATTCACGGAGCCTACCCCCGACCCGATCATCCATCATGGGAGAACTCGGGGACGGGCTAGTACACCAGCATCACTTCGTGGTCGGACTTCGCCGATAGTGAGCGGGATGAGGCCGCTGCCAACGCTTTTGGGGCTATCGCGGCAGTGACGGCGAGGTAGGTGTGGGCCAGCATCGCGAGGGTGACATGCCGATACCGGGCGTCGTAACGACGGACCTGATATTGATCGAGGCCGACCTCGGTCTTCGCGGTCTGGAAACAATCTTTCACCGCCCAGCGGGCGCCGGCGACGCGGATCAGCTCCTCGTCCGGGGTGCTGTTGGGTGCGCAGCACAGGTAGTAGGCGATTTCGAGCTCGCCCTTGGCGTTCGGGGTCAACGCACGCCGCGCCAGCAACCATCGATCCCAGCCCGCGGCCGCGGTCGCACGCGGCTGCTCGGCCCGGTCGCTGCGGGGTGTCTCGCTGCTCTGGGAGGGGCCGCATCCGCAAGCCGGACTCGGCCAGCTGGTCGGCGGGAAGGAAGTACAGGGGAATCCAGCCGGTCGCGATAGTCCACCGAATCGGCGTGACGCAGGCCCTGGGCAGGATGGGAGGCGGTGTTGCCCTTGGTATCCCAATCGACGTGGTCGGGATCGACGACGCCGGTGAGGGTGTCGACGAGTTGACCGTTCTCCTCGAGATCGACATACACCAACCACCGGTCAGCAGCTGCGGCGATCAGGTCTTCGGTGACCGCAGCGGCGTCGGCGGTCTCGAGCAGTTCCGCCGGAAGGTATTGCGGCTCGGGCGAACTGGTGTCGGGCTCGACTGTGAGCACTCCGAAACCGAGGGCCGCGTACCTCAGGGACTCTTCGAGGCGGGCGCGGGCTTCGCGTCGGTCTGCGGCGATCTGATTCGCTATGTAGGTGAATCGCGACCGGGGGACCTGTCGCAGGCGCTCGACTGCCTCGGTGTCGCCGAGGGTTTCGTATTCGGTGATGACTGGCGAACTCGTCGAGACTGTAGGTACCCCGGTCGGCGAGTCCACGGGCAGTCATCGATGCGGCGATCGTTGGCGCGTGTTTGATGTCGGATCGTTCGCGTTGCAAGCCCGTCGCAACGCGGGTCACCGATGCCCCCAGGTCCAGCATCAACGCCATGCCGCCGGCGCGGTCTGCTGCGGTCATCGCCACGCGTCGGGTGTTGACGTTCATTTGCTTGAGGGTCGTGCGGATCCGGCGCTCGTGCTCCGGAACACTCGGATCCGCGTCGGTCGCCCAGACGGGAACTTTCGCGGTGCCGACCTCGACGGTGATGAGCGTGCGCAGCTGCCCTTCGGAGCGTCGCCGTGGCGTGGAGGTGGGCCGGTTGATGCGCGCGAACGGCTCGGTGGGGCTGGTCCCGTCGCGGCGGCGGCCGCGTGCGACCGTGCCCGGGAACGAGGAACGGCGCCCGAGCATCACCTCGGCGCTCACGTGGCCGGTGGCGCGCTGAACCGGGCGGGCTCCACGCGTTCCCGGATCGACGCCCTGCTGCGCAAATGGCTGGAGCCGCTGCCGCATCCGTGCACCGCCGTCGACCAGGCCGCGGGCTACCGCTACGACCTGTCGGTGCCGCGGGCTGAGGGCGGTGTCACATTCCCCCGATTTAGTTAGTTAGCGATATGCAACTATATTAACTGGAGGCCCTATCCGCTTACTGCCCGGGGAGATGCTCTTGGCTTCCGCACCATCGGTCGGCGAACTCGACGTCGGCGACGTCCAGACCATCCGCCGTCGGCTCCGCGTCGATCACGACCACCCGCACTACAAATGGGTGGCCCTGTCCAACACCACGCTCGGCATGTTGATGGTCACCATCAACTCCTCGATCGTGATCATCTCGCTGCCGGCGATCTTCCGCGGCGTCGACCTGAACCCGCTCTCGCCGGGCAACGTCAGCTACCTGCTGTGGCTGATGATGGGCTTCCTGCTCACCTCCGCGGTGCTGGTGGTGCTGTTCGGCCGCCTCGGCGACATGTTCGGCCGCGTCCGCATCTACAACCTCGGTTTCGCCGTATTCGCCCTGACGGCGATCGCGCTGTCATTCGACCCGTTCACCCACGGCGGAGGCGCGCTGTGGCTGATCGGGTGGCGTGTTGTCCAGGGTGTCGGCGGCGCCATGCTGATGGCCAACTCAGCGGCCATCCTCACCGATGCCTTCCCCGCCAATCAGCGCGGCGTGGCGCTGGGGATCAATCAGGTGGCCGCCGTGGCCGGTTCATTCCTCGGCCTGCTCCTCGGCGGCCTGCTCGCCGAATGGGACTGGAAGGCCGTCTTCTGGGTGAGCGTGCCCTTCGGCATCCTGGGCACCGTGTGGTCCTACCGATCGCTGCACGACAACGGCCAGCGCAACTCCGGGTCGCTGGATCTGCCGGGCACCATCACCTTCGCGCTGGGCCTGACCTCACTGCTGACCGGAATCACCTATGGCATCCAGCCCTACGGCGACTCCAAGACCGGATGGACCAACCCCTGGGTGCTGGCCGCGGTCATCGGGGGCATCGTGCTGCTCGCGGCGTTCTGCGTCATCGAGACCAAGACCGCGCAGCCGATGTTCCAGCTGTCGCTGCTGCGCAACCGGGCGTTCGGCCTGGGCAACCTGGCCGGCTTCATGGCGTCGGTGGGCCGCGGCGGGATGCAGTTCATGCTCATTATCTGGCTGCAGGGCATCTGGCTGCCGCTGCACGGCTTCGACTATGAGTCCACTCCGCTGTGGGCCGGTATCTACATGCTGCCGCTGACCATCGGATTCCTGATCGCGGGCCCGATCTCGGGCTGGCTGAGCGACCGCTACGGCCCCCGGCTGTTCGCGGCCGGTGGGCTCGCGCTCGCAGCGGTCACCTTCGTCCTGCTGGTACTCATCCCGGTCGACTTCAACTACTGGCTGTTCGCGCTGGTCATCTTGCTCAACGGCCTGGGTACCGGCATCTTCACCTCGCCCAACACCGCCGAGATCATGTCGGCGGTACCGGCCTCGCAGCGCGGCGTCGCCTCCGGCATGCGGGGCACCCTGATGAACGGGGGCATGGCGCTGTCGATCGGCATCTTCTTCTCGCTGATGATCGTCGGCCTGTCCGGCACGCTGCCGAGTGCAATGGACTCCGGTCTGCGCGGACAGGGCGTGTCCGCGCCGGTCGCCGGCCAGATCGCGGACATGCCACCGGTGGGCAGCCTGTTCGCCACGTTCCTCGGCTACAACCCGTTCAAGGAGCTGCTGGGTCCCACCGGTACCCTCGACCAGCCGGGTGTGCAAGCCGACGTGCTCACCGGGCAGCAATTCTTCCCCCACCTGATCTCCGGACCGTTCCACTCCGGACTGATCGTGGTGTTCCTGACGGCGGCGGCCATGATGGCGATCGGTGCCATCGCCTCCTGGTTCGCCGGCGGCCGCTACTCCGTCGACGAACAGGCGGAACTCGCCGAGGCCGATCGGGCGGGCATACCACAGCCGCAGGACGCGGACGAGGCCGTCGGGGCGGCCTGGGCCGAGGATCAGGTCTGGGAGGGAGCCACTCAGGTGATCTCCCGGCCCGAGCCGGCCCTTGCCGCCGCTGCCGGGCGGCATGCCGCACCGTACGGCCACGTCGCGACGAACGGTCAGGTGACGGCGAATGGCCATGCGGCAGCGGCGAACAGCCCCGTGGTGCATCGGCGGGAACATGTTGCGGCGATGACAGCCGGGTCGGTGGTCGATTCCACCGGTGATGGTCGCTCGATCGGCGGGCGCATCCACCGTGCCGACGGCGGGCCCGTCCCGGGTGCGGTGCTGACGCTGATCGACCAACGCGGACACCAGGTTTCGCGGGCCACCGGAGACCGCGACGGCGGCTACCGCATCGAGGCGCCCGCAGTCGGGAGCTATGTGCTGATCGTCTCGGCGGGCGGGCATCAGCCGGCGGCGGTGAACACCATGGTCGACGGGCGTGCGCAGCGGTTGGACCTGACCCTGCACGGGTCCGGTGAGCTTTCCGGTGTGGTGTGGTCGGCGGGTCGGGGCGAGCCGGTGGCCGAGGCCACCGTCACGCTGACCGATCAGCGCGGCGAGGTGGTGGGTGCTGCCGTCACGGCCACCGACGGCATCTACATCTGCCGGGGCGTGGTGTCGGGCACCTACACCCTGGTCGCGGTGGCCGAACACATGCGGCCCAGCGCAACCGCGCTCGTCGTGCCCGACAGCGGCCTGCTGAGGCAGGATATCGAGCTGACCCCGATGGCGATGCTGACCGGATCGGTGCTGGCCGACGGGAATCCGGTGCGCGACGCGCAGGTCACCGTGCTCGACGAGGTGGGTACACCGATCGGGACCGCCCGCACCGACGCGGACGGCCGCTATGTCGTCACCGATCTGCCCGGGGGCGATTACACCGTGGTCGCCCGCGGCTATCCGCCGGTGACCAGCGCGGTGACCGTCACCGGTGGCGAGGTCGGCCACGATGTGTGGCTGGGCTACGACGGCGAGCAGGCAGCGGAGCTGTCATGAGTGGGCTCTCCGTCCAGATCCGCAACGCCGCGGGCTGGCCCGTGCCGGGCGCACTGCTGACCGTCACCGATCTGAACGGACGCCAGCTCGCCCGCGCCGTTGCCGATGCGACCGGGGCGGCGGCCACCGAGCCGCTGCCCGCGGGCATGCACACCGCAGTGGTCACCGCCCCCGGATATCAGCCGGTTGCCCGGGTCACCCGCATCCCGGCCACCGGCGCTGGTGACCTCGGTGACATCCGGCTCGACCCAGAGGTGAGCGCGGTGCCCTTGCCGCCGGCGGGGCCGTGGACCATCGATCCGGTGCATTCGACGGTCGGCGTCACCGCCCGCCACCTGGGCATCGCGAGCATCAAGGCGCGGTTCGCCGACGTCGGCGGGCGGCTCGATGTCGCCGAAAACTTCGATCGGACAACGGGTTACGCCGAGATCAAGGCCGCGAGTATCGATACCGGCGTCGGTATGCGGGACGAGCATCTGCGCTCGGCGGACTTCCTCGACGTCGAGCGGTTTCCGGTGATCGGTTTCATCAGCACCGGGCTGCGCCGCACGGGCGCTGACACCTGGGTGATGGCGGGGGAGCTGGAGCTGCACGGGCAGCGACGGCCGGTGGATCTGGCGCTCACCTACGGCGGTTACGGACCCGACCCGTGGGGTGGGGTCCGGGCTGCCTTCCATGCCGAAACCCTCTTGCGCCGCGGTGATTTCGCCATCGATTACAACGCCGTCGTCCGGGCAGGGGTGGCCGCGGTCGGGACCACCGTGAAGATCGATCTGGACATCGAGCTGGTGCAGGGAGATCGGCTGCCGGAGATGTAGCCGGACTCCGCCCGGCCGAACGGGCAGAACTCGCCGTAGCCGATCGGGCGGGCAAAACTGACTGAAACGGACAACGCCGCCGCTGCCGACGCAACGGCGACGACACGCGTAGGAGCGAAGGCGGGATGATCCAGCAGGAGCGCAGCACCCAGCACCTGGCCGAGGCGGCGGATCTGTATCTGGCCCTTGGCAAGCTCATTCGGCTGCTGCGCCGCGGCGACTTCGGGTCGCTCGGCCCCGGGTCGGCGGCGGCGCTGGCCACCCTGGTCCGCACCGGACCGATGCGGCTGGGTGATCTCGCCGCCGCCGAACGGGTCACCGCGCCGACCATGTCACGTATCGTGTCCGCGCTCGAGAAGTGCGGCTACCTCGAACGCACCGTCGACCCGGTCGACGGTCGAGCGCAGAAGCTGTCGGCCACCGAGCCCGCGCACGCGCTGGTCAACGGCCTCGCCTCCGCCCGCATCCAGCGCTTCGCGGCCGCGTTGGACCAGATCGACGGCGAGGAATGGCGGGTGCTCGCTACCGCGCTCACCAAACTGGTCGACCTGCTCGACGAATAACCCACCACTACCGGCTCTGCGCTGCGGTGCGCGCAACCGATCGCTGCGCCGCAGGGCGTTGCCGTCACGTCCAGAGCTGGTATTCGTTTCGCACGTACCGGGCGATCTGATGCTCGCATTCGCCCGTCCCTGCGCCGGGTCGTCGAGGCTTCCTGCAACCGTTCAAGCCAAAGGCCGAAACCGACTACGTGTCGGAAGTACTGGGAGGCAACAGCACTCGCACTCGCGCCCATGAGACACGGGTGAACTCGTTTGCCGACTGGCTTGACAAGAAGCACGGCCTCGAACCGTTGCGCAACGCGGCGGTGGATCTCGGCACGGCCCAGCCGCTGACCACTATCGAGGCCAAGATCGTGAACGGGCGGCCAGACCACGCGATCCGCGCCGGCTTGCGGCGGCGCGGCCCACGTCGAGAGCGGACTGCTCGTATGGCTTTCACGAGCGGTTTCAGTGCTTCGGCGTCGTTGGTGTTGGGGGCTGAAACACCCACCGACACAGGGATTCCAGCGCGGTCGGACAGCACATGGATTTTCGAGCCGGATTTGCCGCGGTCGACCGGGCTCGGCCTGGTCAAAGATCCCCCTTTCTGGCCCGCACCGACGCCGCGTCGATCACCGTCCGCGACCAGTCGATCAATCCTTGGCTGCCCAGCTCGTCGAGCACGGCGCGGTGTAGACGCCGCCACAGGCCGGCCTCGGTCCACACATTCCTTAGTCCTCGCCGGTTCGGCGCTCGGTCAATGCGGCGGCGTATCCGGCAATGAGGTTGCGGAGAGCCTGTGCGTGGGACTCGGCTGAATCACGCCCGGGTAGGTAAGGAGCGACGGCCGCGATGCCCGGGTATTTCTTCGCTGCGACAAGGACGACCGCGTCGACGCGGTCGGGGTCTGCCCGCTGGGCCTCGGCGGCGGATTCCAGTAGCGCGGCGCCGATGCTGCAGCTCGCGCAGGCCATGAACAGGGAAACGGCGGACTCTGGGTCGAACCCGGCCTCGAGTAAACACGCGAAGACGGGGTCGGCGACCGCGTAGATGGCCTCGCTCAGGAACGCCTGCCCACCGAACAAGCGAGCAACGCCCGGGTGATCGAGGAGACGGTCGTGGAAGCTCTCGAAGAATATCTGAAGGGCGTTCTGCCATTGCGTGCCCGCTGGTGCGGCCTGGATCCCGCTGACCAGTGAACCCGCAGCCACCTGCAGAAGCTCCTCTTTGCTGCTGACATGCCGGTACGGGGCCATCGGGCTGACGCCGAGCGTGCTGGCCAGACGTCGCATGGTGACGGCGTCGATGCCCTCGGTGTCGATGATCTGCAAGGTGGTTGCGATCAGCGTGTTGCGGTCCACGGCTTCGGGGCGGCCGCGCTGCCTTGACATCGGTTTACCTCACTGTTGACGTCACATGTGATTAGACTTACATTGTATCTGACACTGTCAGGCAAATCAAAGGACGCCAATGCCCGAGGGACCTGCTGTAGCCGTAATCGGCGCGGGGATCGTCGGCCTGGCCGTGGCGCATGATGTACGCCGAGCTGGGTTCGTACCCACCGTTTTCGAGGAACGCGATCGCGTCGGCGGCCGCATCTGGACGGTGCGCAAAGGCGATTATCTGATGGACCTCGGCACAGCCGTCCATCTCGGTACCTACCGTGACGCGATCGCGTTGATCAACGAAGTCGGACTCCAATCCGAGTTTGTCGAGCGGTCGGCTAGGGGAGCTATTCCGCGTGGTGCGGATCGCCATTATCTGAACTACTCGACACCGGTTCGGACGGCGCTGACCACAAAGTTGCTCTCACCCCGGAGCAAGCTTGCGGAATTGAAGTCGCGAACGTCGCAATGAGATCTGAGTTATAGGAGCAGAATATGACAGAACGACAGCAACGCCTGTGCGTGTTGTTGGGGTTCTCTTTCGCGCCACTCTTCGCGATCGGATTCTGGGCGGTTGCAGGATTCATTCCGCCGCCCCGCCCGAGCATGGATGCCACCGCAATCGCGCACATGTTCGCCGAGAAGCGCAACCGGATCCGGATCGGTATCTGGATTACTACGGCTGCCGCGCCGCTGTTGGCCTTCTACGTGGCCGCGGTGACATATCAAGTCCGGCGCATCGCCGGCCCCGGCTCGCCGCTGGCGAGCGCGCAGACGATC
Organism: Nocardia sp. NPDC059154; assembly: GCF_042755705.1. NCBI lineage: Bacteria > Bacillati > Actinomycetota > Actinomycetes > Mycobacteriales > Nocardiaceae > Nocardia > Nocardia sp. NPDC059154. Next base: position 90,761 of record NZ_JBHZCS010000033.1, on the reverse strand, counting down.
GCCGGCTCGTGCCTGATTCTCGAGTTCATCTTTCCCCAGCTCCTCTGGCAGACGGCCGCCTACCGTCCCGAGCGCAGAGCCGAGTTGGTCCAGATGCTGAACGACGTCGCCTGGCTCATCTACGTCGGGGTTGTCGGCACGGCAATGGTGCAGATGGCGATTGTTGCGATCGCTGTCCTGCAGGACCGTCGCCGCGAGCCGTTGCTCCCACGGTGGACGGCCTACCTGTCCGCGTGGTGCGCGATCGGCGTCTCCGGCGGCAGCGTGGTGGTGTTCACCAAGGAAGGGCCGCTCGCCTGGAACGGCCTCATCGCCTGGTATCTGCTCTGCGTCTCGTTCTTCGCCTGGATGGTGACGATGACCTGGGGTATGCACCGCGCAAGTCGGCGCGCCGACGCTGCTGGGCTTGGCGAGATGGTGTCGGCCGATGCGCAGCGGCTCACGCCGGGGACATCGTTCTCGGGCGCGTAGTCCGACAAAGGGGCTTTTCGAGCGCCGCCGCCGAACATTTTGCTCCCCATCTGCAATTGCCGATGGGAGACGGCGATTCTCAGCAGGTTCACGGCAATGTTGTGAGCTCAGATCGGATTTACAGAAAGGTAGCGTTTAGTGAGTGATCGGGACGAGGTCATCGTTGTCGGGGCCGGCCCTGCGGGTTTGGCTGCGGCATTTCGGTTGCAGCAGAGCGGCTGTTCGGTCCGCGTCCTCGAGGCGGCCGATCGGGTGGGCGGCGCGATGTGTTCGAGCGAGCGCGATGGGTTCCTGTTGGACCGTGGCGCGATTTTTCTGCCAACCACGTACCGGCATTTGCTCTCCCTGACGGAGGATGCGGGACTCGGCGGTGAGATCGTTCCAGGTGGCTTCACCTTCGGCCTGGTCAGGGGTGGGCGGGTGCACCAGATCGACGGTGACCACCCGATTCGTGACTTCGCGCGCACCAAATTCCTGACACCAGCCGGGAAGATACTGGCTGCTCGGCTCGCCCCGGAGGTACTCCGCTCGCGGAAGGCCACTGTTGGGCGCATCGCCGAGGCAGGAGTATTCGATACTCGGAGTCTCGCGGAATGGGTCAACGAGGCGTTGTCTCCGGAGCTGTCGAACTTTTTGATCAGTGCGGCGATCCGCGGGATTTTCGCGGCCGAGCCGCAGCAGGTGTCGCGGGTCGAATTTCTAGGGATCGTTTCGTTGTTTGCGGGCGCGAAGCTCGTCGCCTTCAACAAGGGAATGGGTTCTTTCGCAGAAGGGTTGGCGGCACGGCTCGATGTGACGCTCGGAGCCCGGGTTACCGCGGTGGAGCAGCTGGCCGACGGAGCGAGGGTGACATGGGAGGGACCCGATGGGGAGCGGACCGAGTCGGTGGCGGGCTGCGTCGTCGCTTTGCCCGCGCAGCTGGCCGCTGGTGTGCGCGTCGATCTGGATCGGTGGCGGGCGGAGTATCTGGGCGCTGTGCGGCGTGGACAGCTGGTCACACCGAATATCGCGCTGGCCAGGGCGCCACGTGGTCTCCATGCGACGTACACGATGGTTCCGCGCGCGGAGCACCCCTTCCTTGGTGGATTTGCCTGCGATCACAACAAGGCACCCGGCCGGGTCCCACGCGGCAAGGGCCTGCTTACCCTCACGTTGACCAACGAGTGGTGCGAGCGTCATTTCGACGACGATGACGACGCTCTGCGGAGTATCTGTGCGGAGACGGCTGATGCGTTCCTACCGGGTGTGTCCGATGACATCGAGTTCATCGAGATCAATCGGTGGCAGCAGCAGTACAGTCCGGTCGGACATTATGCGCACCTCGGTGCGTTTCAGGCCAGAACTCGACGGCTCGATCGGACTGTCCAGCTCGCGGGGGAGTATCTGTCTACGCCGAACTTGGAGTCGGCCACCGCCTCGGGGCAGGCGGCCGCGGCGGCTCTTCTGAGCGCTTTGAACCAGCCGGCGTTCACCACATAGACAAGGATGCCCGCGCTCGGCCGCCCACCGCAGACGGCCGTGCAGAAGACCGATGCCCCGTATCGGTAGGTAGCCGACCCGTTCCGGGTTCGTTGCTTCCGGATGACGATCTCTGCCCAGGGCCCGATGAGCGCTGACCTAGGTGTTGTGGGTCATGACATGGGCATTGCGGTGAAACACGGCGGGTCTTTCCTTGCTGGCGGATAAGGGATTGGCGTTTCTCATCCTGGCGTAGCGGGGGGAGCAGGCCACGGCTGGCTACGCCGTGGCCTGGGCTTGTTTGAGCATCGAGGGATCGTGTGCGCAAACCAGCATTAGGCCGGGCTCGGCGCGCTTGTACAGCTTGCTGAAGCGGGCTTGGTTTGCCTGGACCTGCTTCAGGTTCCATGCCACGAGGGTCTCCATAGCGGTGAGGGCCGTGGGTACACGCGAGTGGCCGTCGATCGCGCCCGGGTCGTAGAAGGTGTCCACGGGTGGTGAGACGAGCACGATGCCCGGGGCGATGTGAGTGAGCTCCTCGGCTGCGGCGGATCCGCGCCACTTCTCCCCGTCCGGGGTGTGTTCGACGAGGTTCGGGCCGTGTGCCCATTGCTTCGGCTGGTACCGAATCCGTTCGCGCCGTATGGGATTGGTGATCGCGCCACGTACTTCCGCCGCTATGGCGTGCTCACCGATGTTCGTGATGCCGAAGCCCGTGGTCACAGGCATGTCGAGACGAGAACGCGATTCGCAAACCCGCGATACGGGGCTCGATCGGGATAGCTGTTTGCGGTCGGTGATCGGTGCCGACGGAGGATATGTGTCTAACGTATTTCCACTGTCGCGCACAAAAGGCACGTTTGTGCTGTTTTGTTTCAGCGCTGGATCCGATCTGTGAACAATGAAAGAGCACGCTTGTGCTGTTCTGGCGGCGGGGTGAGACTCGGTTCGTGCCCGAGTCCCTTCCATCCCTCAGACCCCCAATGACCAGCGTAAATCTTCGCGATGCGTTTGGTCGTGTCCCTTCAGGTGTGGCCGCTATCGCGGCGCACGTGAACGGACAAGATCAGGTGCTGGTGGTTTCCACCTTCACCAGTGGGGTGTCCCTCGATCCGCCGCTGGTCACGATTGCCGTCCAGAAGAGTTCCACGACGTGGCCCAAGTTGCGCCCGGCCCACCGCCTTGGCGTCTCGATCCTGTCCGACGATCAGGATGCGCTGTGTCGCCAGTTGTCCGATCGGAATTCCGAAGCTCGCTGGGTCGGTGTCGCCATTGAGCGCGACGAATGCGGGTCGATCCACATCCCGGCGTCCGCGTTGCATCTGACGTGCTCGCTAGACGCCGAACACAGTGTGGGGGACCACACCGTCGCCGTCCTTCGCGTCCAGGATTTCGCCATCGCTGACGACCGTTACGCATTGATCTTCCATCGCTCCCGCTTCGGCCGCATTGCCCGCTGAATCCAGGGCTTCCCACCTCTCGAGGAGAAACACTATGAGTCACACGCCCTTTCGCATCGGCTATTTCAGCCGCTTCGGCCCCACCGCCTGGAGCGCCGCCGACGACCGGCTCCACGGCGACGGTTGGTGGACCGGGGACCGTCACATCGCCCTTGCTCAGCGACTCGAGCGGGCGCACGTGGATTTCCTGTTCTTCGACGACACCGCGGCCGTCTCGCGGGCGATCAACGACACCCTGGAATGGGACCTCAAACTTGCCGTCGGCTCGCCACGACATGACGCTCTCGCACTGATTCCTCTGCTGGCGAAGGCAACTGAGGGACTCGGGTTCATTGCAACGGCCTCGACGTCGTTCTATCCGCCCTACATTCTCAGCCGAACCCTTTCGACCGTCGACAGCTTGACCGGGGGTCGGGCCGGGTGGAACGTCGTTACCTCGGGTGATGATTCCGCCGCCCAGAACCACAACTACGACGTGCTGCCCGACCATGCGACACGCTACGAAATGGCGGACGAGTTCGTGGAGGTCGCCAAGGCACTGTGGGGTTCCTTCGGCGAAGGCGCCCTCGCCCGCGATGTCACGAACAACATGTACATGGACCCGGCCGAGATTCGCGAGATCGACCATCGCGGCAAACATTTCACCGTGCGCGGGCCCCTCAACACGGTGCCCTCGCCGCAGGGGACGCCGGTCCTGTTCCAGGCGGGCGCTTCGGAACGTGGCCGTGATTTCGCTGCCCGGCACGCCGACTGCATCTTCGCACCGGGGTTCGGGATCGACTACATGAAGCAGATGCGCCGAGAGTTGCGTGACCGTGCCGCGGCGCACGGCCGCAATCCCGACGAGGTCAAGGTCTTCTTCGGTCCGCCGATCCAGTTCACCGACGGAACGCCACGTCCGCCGGCGACCCGAGCGCAGGTCGAGTACGCACTGCTGATGATTTCCCAGGCGTTCAACCACGATCTGACCCAGTATCCGCTCGACCAACCGTTCCCTCTCGACATCGAATCACGTGGCAGCACAGCACTATTGGAGCCTCTGCGCGAAACCGCGCGCGCGGGCAAGTCGCTGCGCCAAGGTGTCGTCGACGTCTGGTACCGCGACGACGAGAACGCGCTGTCCGGCACTCCCGAGCAGGTCGCCGAGGAAATGATGCACATCATGGACGAGGTCGGCGGGGACGGGTTCCTCATCGGCGCAATCGATTTCGCGAACCAGGCCTTCGAAGACGCCGTGATCGATGGCGTCCTCCCGTATCTGCGGGCAGCCGGCGCAACGCGTTCCGCCTACAAACCGGCCCAGACGTTCCGCCAGGCCCTGCACGATCCCGACTGGACGTCCAGCGACTAACCACTCCACTCGCGTGCCGTCAGCCCACGGAAATCCGGCTGAACCTTTTTACGCTCGACCGAAAGCAGAGTTATGACAATCGAAATCGCCACATCGACCGATCAGCACCCGCTCGAACCTCTCACCGTGGCGGAGATTACACGCATCCGTGAGTTGCTGTCCGCTGCTGACCAGATCAACGTCAACACCCGATTTTCCTACGTGCAACTTCGCGAGCCTGCCAAACAGGACCTGCTCGCCGGCGAGTCGGTGCAGCGCATTGTGGACGTGGTCACCACCGATCTGGCGACGCTGGAATCGGTTCAGTTCCTCATCGACCTCGATTCGGGACTCATCGAGCGCGAACGACGCTTCGATCACGCGACTCATGGATCGGGGCCGATGTTCGACGAGGACTTCGCCAACATCCCGGACATCGTCAACAGTGACCCGCGATGGGTCGACGCGCTGGCGCGGCGCGGCGTTACCGACCTGTCTCTTGTGCGGACTCCCAGCATCACCGCGGGCTATTTCGGATTCGAGGAAGACACCAAGGCGCGAGTGGCGCGGGTCGTGGCCTGGAAGCAGGACCACGCCGGAGACATCGCTTACGCACACCCGGTCGACGGCATTGTCGCGCACGTCGATCTGACCAACAAGAAGGTCATCCGCGTCATCGAGTCCGACATCACGCATGTCCCGGCTGAGTCTGGCAACTACCTGGATCCGCAGTATCGCGGGCCGGATCGCACGACCCTCAAACCGATCTCCATCACACAGCCGGAGGGCGTGTCGTTCAGCCTCGAGGAGGGGCATCTCCGGTGGGAGAACTGGGACATGCGTGTCGGTTTCAACAGTCGCGAGGGTCTGACGCTCCACCAGATCAGCCTGGACAGCCGACCCGTCATCTACCGCGCCTCCGTGCCCGAGATGGTCGTGAATTACGGCGACCCCGAACCAACGCGCAACTGGCAGAACTACTTCGACATGGGAGAGTCTCGCATCGGAGCATCGGCCAACAGTCTGAAGCTCGGATGTGATTGCCTCGGCGAGATCCGATACGTCGACGCCGTGCTCGCCGACGATCTCGGCAACCCCATGACCATCGAGAACGCGATCTGCATCCACGAGGAGGACTACGGAATCCTCTGGAAGCACACCGATCCCTGGTCCAACAGCGTCGAAACCCGGCGGCAGCGCCGACTGGTCGTCTCGTTCTTCTCGACTGTCGGCAACTATGACTACGGCCTGTACTGGTACTTCTACCTGGACGGCACGATCCAGCTGGAAGCCAAGGCGACCGGCATCGTCGCCACCACCGGCCACCGCGGCGGTGACTACCCGTACTCGCCGGAGATCGCGCCTGGACTGGGTGCCCCCGCGCATCAGCATCTGTTCTGCGCTCGTATCGACCCCATGATCGACGGGATCGCGAACTTCGTCGAGGAGGTCGAGTTCCGGGGCCTGCCGATCCACCCGGACGACAACGTGAACGGCAACGCGATCACCAGGATTATCAAGCGATTCAAATCCGAGAAGGAGGCTGTCCGTGATGCGGACGGCAAGGTCGGGCGTACCTGGAAGATCGGAAGCGCTGAGCGCAACAACCGAATGGGCAAGCCCACGGCGTTCACCCTGCACCCCGAGGGCAAGCCACTTCTGCTCGCCGATCCGGATTCTTCGGTGGCCAAGCGAGCCGCCTTCGCCCGGCATCACCTGTGGGTGACACGATTCGACGCGGATCAGCAGTGGCCCGCGGGCCTTCTGGTCAATCAGAGCCGTGGCGGGGGAGGGCTGCCCTCGTACATCGAGGGAGACCGTCCGATCGACGGTGCGGACATCGTCGTGTGGCACGTCTTCGGTCTCACCCACTGGCCTCGACTCGAGGATTATCCCGTGATGCCTGTCGAATACACCGGTTTCACGTTGACCCCGAACGGATTCTTCGACCGCAACCCGACTCTCGATGTTCCGGCGTCTCTCGACAATGGCCACTGCAGCGCAGAGATGTTCGATCGCGAAGATTCCGGTCGCGACCCCCATGGGTCCTGCGCCGGGCACCACACCAATTGATCTCCACTGCTCTGAAAAGGCAAAACCCATGGCACTCAATGTCCACATGGTCACCATCGACAGCACCGACCCTCGAAGCCTCAGTACGTTCTGGGCCGCAGCATTGGATCTCGTAGTCGCACTCGATGACGGTGAGTCGGTCTACCTCGCACCCGCCGGAGGCGAGGGCCTGATGGTCAGCATCGAACCGGCGAACTCCAGATCTCAGGGAGCAAACCGGTTGCGCTTGAACATCTCCGGGGAACCGATCGACGACGCGGTCCGCCGTCTGATCGGGTTGGGCGCTACCGCCGTCTCCGCGCACGAAGTCCCCGGTGTCGTCTGGCAGATCCTCGCCGACCCAGAGGGCAATCAGTTTGCTGTAGTCGAACACATGTAGCGCGGATCGAAAGGCATGACTGCCATGAACTTGGCCGTTCCCGAGATATTGATGCTCTGTACCTCTGCCGCTTCCGCGACCTGCTGCGTCGTGCCCAGAGCTCATGCATCGCTCTGGGCACGGGGCCTGGCAGCGACCATGTTCGCACTGATGGGTGCGATGGTGATGAGCAGCAGCCCGCTCGTCGTGCATGTGGGAGTTCCGGTATTGCTACTGATCGCCGCCGCCGTTGTCGGCTTCGATCGGGGCGAGACGCTCGTCCGCTGGCATCGTGTCGCGGGTGCGGCGGTGATGGCCGCTGTCATTGTGTTGCATCACGAACAGGCACACCATTCGGCGACATTGGTGCCGGAAATGCCCCTGCATCATCATGAAGCCGAGCCGACCCTGTCATTGGCACCGATGGTGGTCACTGCTGCCACGGCGGCGTACGTGGGATGGACCACTTATGTGCTGTGGCGTCGTAGCACCGACCAGCCCTGGGCTGATCCGGGGACGTGGGAGCACCTGATGATGGCCGCGTGCCTCGGCATCATGACAGGTTCGATCCATGGCTGAGCCGACTCGACTTGCGGTGAATGCCAGTGCTTTTCGGTATCCCGATGACGATGCCATGGTCTCCGTGCTGTCGCGTGGAGAGTCTGTCGTCCTCGTCGCCGAGGGCCGCGCGATCATGACATTCTGCGCAATCTCCGCGGATACCCGCCAAATGGCGCAGTTGATTCGGTACTCCTCCGGCTTCGTGCAGGTGGCTTTGCCTGACGCAGTGTGTGATCGGCTGCTGCTGCCGGAGGCAGCGCCGAGTCAGCGTTCCTCCGGGATGATCGCCGCGGGGCAGTGTGTCGCCGTCGACGCCATTTCGGGTGTGACCACAGGGATCTCGGCAAACGACCGCGCGATTACGGCGCGCACGCTCGCCCAGCCGAGAACGAGCCCGTCCGACCTCACCCGGCCCGGCCACGTCGTGCCCATCCGGGTGAAGGCTGACGGCGGGCAGGCCCGTGCGGGTGCGGTCGTCGCGGCCGCGCTCGCACTTGTCACCGCGGCGTCGGGTGTCCCGGCTGCGGTGATCGCCGATCTGGTGTCCGTCGATTTCCACGCCGATGTGATGCGATGCGGAGAGGCCGAGGTATTCGCTGCGTCGAGAGGTCTTGCGTATCGGAGCATCTGAGACATGACATTGTCTCAGGTTCCGGCGGCCCCACCGTACGAATGGGGCCGCCGGTGTCCCGGGAGACCTCGCTGGGCGGCCCTCACTCCAATTCTTCGAGTAGTCGCTCGACGCTCGCCGCGTGCCTTTCGTGGCGTTCTTTGTCACCCGCGAAAACCACGCGTTGATAGATGATCCCGTCCGCGACCAAGGACAGGAGATCAGCGAATGCGGTATCCGAGGGAAGATCGCTGTGCGCCAGGGCCTCGCTCATCGATTCCGACATCGCGCTGTAGTAACGCTCGACAAGAGCGCCGAGGTCGGGGCTATGACGGGCTTCGGTCATCACCTTGACCTCGAATTCCGACCTCTCCTGGTCGGTTTCGTTCACGATGGTCGCGAGCAGTGCTCGAACGTCTGACGCTTGGGCGATGGAACTCAGGTATGCCTGGCGGCAGTCGTCCAGCGCGGCCAGAAGTACATCGTTGATGGTGGGAAAGTTGTGGCGTACGGCACCAACGCTGACACTGGCTTCTGCGGCCAGTGCGCGGAACGACAGCCCGGAAAGTCCGTCTCGCGCCACCAGCCGGATTGCCGCCGCAATCGTTGCCGCGCGGCCGCCGCCGTACGGCACTTGGCGTGTCATGGATTCCCCTTCCTGCTCCGCGGGCAGCATACTGCGCTATCGCACGAAGCAGGTTCCCCAACCAGGCGTCTGTCAGGCGTTCGCGCCAACAGGCTGACCGGCGTGTCCGGGGGTGTTGGTGGTGATGTCACCCTGCTCGGCGAGCCAGCGCTCGGCGTCGATGGACGCGCGGCAGCCGGTACCGGCGGCGGTGATGGCTTGCCGGTAGGTATGGTCGACCAGGTCGCCGGCGGCGAAGACGCCCGGCAGCGAGGTGTAGGTGCTCTGGCCCTGGACCAGCACGTAGCCCTCGTCGTCCAGATCGACCTGGCCGCGTACCAGTTCGCTGCGCGGGTCGTGGCCGATGGCGACGAACAGGCCGGTGGCGGCCAGCTCGGAGGTCTCGCCGGTGCGGGTGTCGCGCAGGGTCAGGCTGGTGACCGCGGTATCCCCGTGCACCGCAACGACTTCCGAGTTCAGGACGAAGCGGATCTTGTCGTTGTTCTTGGCCCGCTCCAGCATGATGCGCGAGCCGCGGAACTCCTCGCGACGATGGACGATCGTCACGCTGGAGGCGAACTTGGTCAGGAAGGTGGCCTCCCCGAGGGCCGAGTCGCCGCCGCCGATCACCACGATGTCCTGGCCCTTGAAGAAGAAGCCGTCACAGGTGGCGCAGGCGCTGACGCCGCGGCCGAGCAGCTCCTGCTCGCCCGGGACGTTCAGGTAGCGGGCCGCGGAGCCCATGGCGAGGATCACAGCGTAGGCCTCGTGGACCTCACCGCCGACGGTCACCTTCTTGATGGGACCGGTCAGGTCGAGGGCGTCGACGTCCTCGGTGCGGATGTCGGTGCCGAAGCGCTTGGCCTGCTCCCGCATCTCCTCCATCAGGTCGGGGCCCATGATGCCCTCGCGGAAGCCGGGGAAGTTCTCGACCTCGGTGGTCGTCATGAGCGCGCCGCCGAACTGGGTGCCCTCGAAAAGCAAGGGCTGCAACTCCGCTCGCGCGGCGTACACGGCTGCCGCGTAGCCGGCCGGTCCGGAACCGATGATGATCAGATCGCGAACAGCGGTAGTCAAGAGGGCCTCCGAAGACAGTTGGGAAAGGATCCAGAAGGTCAACTGCAGCGAAAAGACGGAAATTCCGCGGGTGACCCTCGTCATAGCGTTCGGCCGACCGAGATCGTCATCGACGCCAGTCCATCTCGCGATGCATCTTCTGGCGCATTGGGGATGGCATTCGCCTCCGCACCTGACAACTTGTCAGGTGCCATCCGCGTCGGCTGCATGGAAGATTATTGTCATTAGAATTCGAAGCAGATACGTGAGGATATTCGAATGTCCGAAGTCGATCGGAGCAGCGTCAGCACTGAGCAATGCCTTCAGGTCACGACCTACCGCCCCGATGGCACTCCGGTGATGACGACCGTGATCTGGCCGCTGCCGTGGGGGGATGGCCGAATTGCCTTCGTCATGCCGCGGCAATCGGGAAAATTCGAGCGGCTGCAGAACAATCCGCGCATCAAGCTGCAACCCGCCGACTGGGATGGGTTTCCGTTGGAGGGCAGGCTTGCCGTGGAAGGGCGGGCCGAACTCGTCTTCGGTGCGGACCTGGAGAAGCTGCTGAGGATCATGATCGAAAAGTACGGCCGGGAGGGATGGGCTGCGACCATGGGGCGCGGTAACGAGTGCCCGGAGAGTCGCGGCGGATGCATGGGCGATGTCGGTGTGATCGTCAGTTTCGGCTGATAACTGCCCCGTCGATCGGTCCGAACAATGTTGAAGCTGCTGGCTATTGGACACGGCTCGTCGGCTACGGAATCGTATCCGATTTACCGAAGTTCGATCCCGACATCTCGTCGGCGATAATTGCCAAATGGAGCGAGGCTCTGATATCGGGTTCGTCGAGGTCGACCGAGAGTAATCTTCCAATTTTTTGCAGTCTGTCGTAGAATGCTGGTCGAGACAGATTTAGACTAGCGGCGGCTTCGGATCTGTTGTTCGGAAAGCGCAAATATGCGCGCAGGGATTCCATCAATTGTTTCTGGAATCGGCGATCGTATTCCTTGATGGCGCCGAGTTCTCTGTCGATGAACAAGGTGAGTCGCTCATCGTCGCCCAGAGTGCTTATCAGACCTCGGACGTGCACGTCGGTTATGCGGTGTACGGGATCTGCGGGCGACGAAGCCGCGGCTTCGACTACATGTTGGGCTTCCTTCAGCGTGCGGTCGAGCAGCTGGGCTTTCGTGACTGTTCTCCCGACACCGACCACGATCGGATACTGCCGCGAGACCAGATCGACGAGGGTGTCGACAGTGCTGTCGGCGTCGTCCTGGAGACCAATCGAAAGAACGGCTCGGATATCGCGGTGAACCGTGGCGATCACCAAGGGAACCAACAGATCGTTCGCCGCTCGAACCAACAAACGGATCACCTCGTCCGCCAGCGATACGGCGGGTGCGGCGGTGCGGTCGAGAGGCAGAACCGGTCGCACGGCGAGACCTACGAACTGTCGCGCTGTCATGGGGAAGCCGAGCGCATCGCAGCGGTTACGCAGTTCCTGGTTGCCGGGGTCGCGCAGCAAGCCGATCAGTATTTCGTGATGGGTGCGGCGGACGAGGCTACTGCGGTTCTGATCGTGGAGGCGGTGCATGGCGAGGGCGGCCGCAGCGCGCTCGATAATCGCCACAGTCCGTTGCGCCGGTGCGGCTGGGATCTGCATTATCAGGCGCCCCCATCCGCGGTCCCTGCGGCCCAAACGGGTGAGGAGCCAACTGTTTTCGGCGTTCCACGCGGTGCGATCGCTCAGGTCGACGGTACGCGAGCGTGCCTGCCAGTTCGCGAGGATCGGTGTGATGTCGCTTGTGCCCGTGCGAAAGTCGATCACTCGGTGCTGGTCGTCTTCGAGGATGACGGCGCTTCCCGATAGTCGCTGAACGGCATCGAGGATCTCGGCGGGGCCGGCCTCGGCGATGCTGAGTTCGGTGAAGGTGTTGTGGACGCGTTCGGCCTCACGCAGTTCTGTGAGTTGCTGCTGCACGATCTGTTCGCCGATGGTCTGAGTGACTGCGGCGAAACTGGTTTCGCGGATCAGCTGTACGAGTGTCAGGTCATGCTGCTCGCACGCCTGCCGCAATGCCTCCGGGATGCTCGTCCATCGTCGCCCCAACTCGATGATCAGTCCTGCCGCGCCACGGCGGGCCAGGCTCGCTACGAAACCTTCGAGCTGCCCAGGAGTGTCGGGAAGCGCGATCCCGGTGCTGAGGACCAGATCGCCGGTGCGCAGCAGTGGTGCGATGTCCGCCAGTTCGGTGGTGTGCACCCAGCGAACGGAACGGCCCAGCCCGCCGTGCCCGGCAATCACCTCGGGACCCCCGGATCGAAGCACCGGCATACCGAGGACATCGGCGACGGTCAGCACCGGCCTTCTCCTTGCATAGTGTCGGATTCTTGTCCGACGTTGTGACGCTTTGCAACTCCTCTCGGGTGCCCGTTCTCCCCAGAATTGGTGACGCAATCAATTGGCGTCGCGCCTGAAAAAGGCGGAAGAGAAGGTGCTCGAACCCCCATGATTCATACGATTCACCACTGGGTGAACGGCGTCGAGTCGACCGGTCGGTCCGACCGGTGGACCGATATCACCAATCCGGCAACCGGCCGTGTCACCGGCCGGGTCGTCATGGCCGATGAGGCGGATGCCGAGGCAGTCATCACGGCCGCCGCGCGAGCCGGTAAGGAGTGGGCGGCGACCTCGCTCGCACGGCGCACGCAGATCGTGTTCAATTTCCGCGAACTGCTCAACAGTCGCAAATCCGAACTCGCCGAGATCATTACGGCCGAGCACGGAAAGGTGCACTCCGACGCGGTCGGTGAGATTTCGCGTGGTCAGGAGGTCGTGGAATTCGCGTGCGGGATACCGCATTTGCTGAAGGGGCATCTGTCTCCGGGAGTCTCCACCGGTGTCGACGTGCACTCGCGGCGCGACCCGGTCGGTGTGGTCGCGATCATCAGCCCGTTCAACTTCCCTGCGATGGTTCCGATGTGGTTCTTCCCGATCGCCATCGCCGCTGGCAACACCGTTGTGCTCAAGCCCAGTGAGAAGAATCCGTCTGCTTCGCTGTGGCTCGCCCGGCTGTGGAAGGAAGCCGGTCTGCCGGATGGCGTCTTCAATGTGCTGCAAGGTGACAAGGTCGCGGTCGATGCGTTGCTGACCAGTAAGGACGTTGCCGCGGTCAGTTTCGTCGGTTCGACACCCATCGCGCAGTATGTCTACGAACAGGCGAGCCGCAACGGCAAGCGGGTGCAGGCCCTCGGCGGAGCAAAGAACCATATGGTGGTTCTCCCCGACGCGGATGTCGACCTGGCTGCGGATGCCGCGGTCAATGCGGGCTTCGGCAGTGCGGGGGAGCGCTGCATGGCGATCAGTGTGCTGGTGGCAGTCGATCCGGTCGGAGACGAGCTCGTCGCCAAAACCGCAAACCGCGCGCGCGGCACCGTCGTCGGTGGCGGCGCGTCGGAGGATTCCAG
>NZ_JBHZCS010000033.1:0-77281 GCF_042755705.1 Nocardia sp. NPDC059154 | reverse complement strand
CGTGGGTGTGAGTTGGGTTGGGGATGTAGGGGGCGGGGGGGGCTTGGGGGGGGGGGGGGGGGGGGGGGGGGGGAGGAGGGTGGGGGGGGGGGGGGGTTAGGGGGGGGGGGGGCGGGGCGCCAAGATCGCAGATCGCGCGCGCGGCATCGTCGTCGGTGACGGCGCGTCGGAGGATTCCGAGATGGGCCCGTTGGTGACCAGGGCACACCGCGACCGTGTCGCCGCCTTTGTCGATGCTGGTGAAGCGGCGGGCGCGAAGCTCGTGGTCGACGGTCGCGGCGTGCAGGCGAAGGGGGAAAGCGACGGATTCTGGCTCGGTCCTACGCTTTTCGACAACGTGACGACGGACATGGAGATCTATCGCGAAGAGATCTTCGGACCCGTCTTGTCGGTGATCCGGGTCAAGACCTACGACGACGCGGTTGCGTTGATCAACGCCAACCCGTACGGCAACGGCACCGCCATCTTCACCAATGATGGTGGCGCCGCACGCCGTTTCGAAGCGGACGTCCAGGTCGGGATGATCGGTGTGAACGTGCCGGTGCCGGTCCCGGTCGCCTACTACTCCTTCGGAGGATGGAAGCAGTCGTTGTTCGGCGATACCCACGCCCACGGCACCGAGGGCGTGCATTTCTTCACCAGGGGAAAGGCTGTGACCTCCCGGTGGATCGATCCGGCCAACCGCCCCGAGGGCGGCATCGAACTGGGGTTCCCGCGCAATGACTGATATCGCCATGCTGCAGAAGGACATCGCGCGCGCCATCGAGCTCGACCGACGTCACGTTTTTCACTCCTGGTCCGCACAGGTCGGTCGCACACCGATGACCGTCACCCGCGCGGAGGGCTCCTACGTGTGGGACGAAGAAGGAAAATCGCTGCTGGACTTCACCTCCCAGCTCGTCTACACCAACCTTGGTCATCAGCACCCGCGGGTCGTACAGGCGATCCAGGAACAGGCCGGCCTGCTCGCTACGGTCGCACCCGCGCATGTCAACGCAACCAGGTCCGAAGCCGCGCGGCTGATCGCCTCGCATACTCCCGACGGGCTGGACCGGATCTTCTTCACCAACGGCGGCGCCGACGCCAACGAGCACGCCATCCGCATGGCACGGCTGCACACCGGGCGGCCAAAGGTGTTGTCGCGGTACCGCTCTTATCACGGCGGCACCCAGCTCGCGGTCAATGTGACCGGCGATCCGCGCCGATGGCCCAACGATTCGGGTACCCAGGGCGTGGTGCACTTCTTCGGGCCTTATCTCTACCGCTCGGTGTTCGCCGCGAATACGGAATCCGAGGAATGCGAGCGTGCGCTGCTGCATCTGCGGCAGGTGATCGAATTGGAGGGTCCGACCACGATCGCCGCAATCGTCCTCGAGTCGATTCCGGGCACAGCGGGCATCATGGTTCCGCCGCCGGGTTACCTACAGGGTGTTCGGCAGCTGTGCGACGAGTACGGGATAGTGCTCATCGCTGACGAGGTGATGGCGGGATTCGGTCGCGCGGGCAGGTGGTTCGCCGTTGAACACGGGCCTGTCGTTCCGGACCTCCTCACCTTTGCCAAGGGCGTCAACTCTGGCTACGTGCCTCTCGGTGGTGTGGCGATCAACGAGGAGATTTTCGCCAGCTTCGCGGAGCGACCCTATCCGGGCGGGCTGACCTATTCGGGTCACCCGCTGGCCTGCGCGGCGGCGGTCGCTGCGATCCAAACCATGGAGGACGAACATATCGTCGATCATGCGGACGCGCTCGGCCGGGAAGTCTTCGCTCCGCAACTTGCCGAACTCGCCGGCAGGCACGACCGTATCGGGGATGTCCGGGGCGTGGGAGCGTTCTGGGCTGTCGAGCTTGTCGCCGATCGCGACAGTCGTACGCCGCTGCCCGCGGCCCGAGTCGCCAGGGTTGCCGCCGCATGTCGGTCGCAGGGATTGCTGACACTACCGAACGCGAACCGTATCCACCTCGTGCCACCGCTGACTGCATCGGCAGACGAAGTAGCAGAGGCCATTGCCATTTTCGACACAGCGCTGACCTTGACCGTTGGAGCGTGACGTGGCTGTCGCAGTGACCCAGCAACACGCGGAACCGCTGGTGACTGCCACGACTCAACTGCGCGAGGCGGTGCGGATCCTCGGATACGAGGAGAGCGTCTACGACATGCTGGCAAGCTCGCGTCGTGAACTGACGGTCAGCGTGCCGCTGCGCCGCGACAACGGCGCCGTGGAGCTGCTCACCGGATACCGTGTCCAGCACAATCTTTCGCGTGGACCGGGCAAGGGCGGGCTTCGCTACTCGCCGGACGTGACGTTGGACGAGATTCGCGCATTGGCCATGTGGATGACCTGGAAATGCGCGCTTCTCGACGTTCCCTATGGGGGAGCGAAGGGAGGCGTCAGAATCGATCCCCGCCGATACAGTCAGGCCGAGCTGGAGCGCGTCACCCGTCGGTTCACCAGTGAGATTTCACCGCTGATCGGACCGGAATTCGACATTCCTGCACCGGATATCGGGACCGATGAGAACACCATGGCATGGCTGATGGATACCTACTCGAGTCAGCGCGGTCGTACCGTGCTGGGTGTGGCGACCGGCAAGCCGGTCGACCTGGGTGGTTCGGTCGGGCGCACAACGGCCACGTCGCGCGGCGTCGTGCATATCGCCCTCGCGGCTCTGCGGGCCCGGGGAATCGAATCGCACACGGCCACAGCAGCTGTGCAGGGATTTGGCAAAGTGGGGCGATACGTTACGCGCTTCTTGGCGGAGGCCGGTGTTCGTATCGTCGCGGTCGCCGATGCGTACGGTGGTCTGCTATCGAGCTCTGGCATCGATGTGTTGGCGCTGGAAGAGCATGTCGACCACTTCGGATCGGTCACCGGGTTCCCGGGTGTCGACGCCGTCGATCGCGACGACGTATTGTTCGCCGAGGCGGATTTGCTGGTTCCCGCGGCCGTGGAGGGCGTGATCCACGCAGGCAACGCGCATCGCATCGCCGCGCGGGTCATTGTCGAAGGCGCCAACGGACCGACGACGCCGGAAGCGGACAGCATCCTCCAGGAAGCTGACCGCCTCACGGTCCCCGACATTCTCGCCAATGCCGGTGGAGTAGTCGTGTCCTATTTCGAATGGGTTCAGGCGAATCAGGCGTACTGGTGGAGCCTCGACGAGGTCGAGGCCCGTCTCGCCGACCGCATGGCGGCTGCTTGGGAAGGCGTCAACGCCTACGCCCAGAAGCGCGAGTTGCCACTGCGTACAGCGGCAACCTGTCTGGCCGTCGAACGTGTGGCCAACGCACACCGCAGACGCGGACTGTATCCGTAGGCCTGCGTCGAGTGGTCGGTAGCGCTATGCCATCGACCACTCGACGGAATCCGCGAGCCTCGAGTGCGCCGACGCGCTGCCGAGGCTCGCGAGCCGGACCGTCTCGGGCGCTGGCCGCGCAAGGAATTGATGCGCGGCCAGGTCGATTCGGATGACGAAAACTGTTGTGCGGCAGTCATTATCGAGTGGCCGATGGGGCCGTCGGCCACTCGACGGAGATCAGGCGACGTGGTCTGCGTGTGTACCGAAGTTACGACGGTGATAGGTAAGCGGTGCCCCGCCTGTTGTGTGAGATGCGACCACGTTGCCGAGCGCGACGGTGTGATCTCCCCCTGGGACCAGTTCGGCGACCTCGCATACGACCCATCCGGCCACGCCGTCGATCCGGGGGACACCCTCTTCTTCTCGCCAATCGATGCCGACGAATTTGTCGGGTCCCTTACGGGCGAACGCCGTAGCACAGGCCACTTGGTTGGTGGCCAGGATGTTGAGTCCGAATCGGCCGGTTTCGCGCACCAGCATGAGCAGGTCGGAGCGGTTGTCGAGCGATACCAGGACCATGGGCGGGTCCATGGAAAGCGAAGCGAATGCGCTGACAGTAGTGCCGTGCGGGCGGCGACCGTGCATTGCGGTGACGACCGAGACGGGAGTACACACTCCTGCCATCACGTCTCGAAAGACGTCGGCGATCGTGCTGTCGGCGGTCATGCGGAATCCTTTCGAAGAGGGCGCCCTGCGGGATCGAGTTCGATCGCGGACACTGGGCGCCGCGGGTGCGGCTGTTTGGTTCAGAAGAGCAGTGCGTTGCCCGGGCCCTTGTCGAGCAGGATTCGGCCATAAAGCTCTCGAACAGGGTCGATGCGGTAGGCGGTATGCCGGGCGGCGGTGGAGTTGTCTCGCCACATCCGCTGCAGCGGACTGCCATCCATCAGAGCCGACGCGCCGGACTCCGAAATCAGCGTTTCGACAGCGTCATGAACCAGCTCGGCAGCCCAGCAGGAGTACATCCTGGCCCGACCGCGGCTGCCATCGTCCGGCAAGCCTCCGGTGGCGGCGGCCGCATCCACCTCGGCGGCGACCTGACGCGCGAGCAGCCAGGCAGTGTCGATCCGGACCCCGGCGTCGGCTATTCGCATTTGGAAAGCTGAGGACTCGGACTGGTCCATCAACCCCGCGGTCGGTACGGGCCGGCCCTGTGACTGATCGGTCACCGCTTCGAACACCGCGGAGCCGAGACCCAGCTGTGGCGCCAGCGTCGCGATCGAGGCGATCCCGGCGAAGGACGAAATGTACAGTGGTTCGCCCGAATGCGATTCGGGCCGTTCGCCGTTCAGTGCCGGACGGATCGGCATCAGCCGATGCTCGGGCACGAAGATCTCCTTGCCGACAATCGTGTTGCTGGCCGAACCGCGGACACCGGCCGGATTCCAGGTGTCCAGGACTGTCAGTTCGCTCATCGGAATGAGCGCCGCGCTGAGCTCGGGGCCTTGCGGACCGAACGACATGGGCACGCTGAGAAACGCCCATTCGCTGATCTGCGAGCCCGATGCCACAGGCCACCGCCCGGTCACAACGATGCCGCCATCCGCACGCTCGTATTCGGCGGTCGGTGCGAGGACCGAACAGATCCGTGCCCGCGGGTTCGAGGCCCACACATCGTCCTGTGCTTGCTTGCCGAGCGTTCCGACCTGCCACGCAGTGAAATTCAGTACGCCGGCGACCCAAGCCGTGGACATGTCGCCGCGTCCGAGCTCGCCGACCACCTCCAGCACCGTCGAGAGATCGGTTTCGAGGCCGCCGAGGCGCCTGGGGGTCATCAACTGCAGGAGACCGGCCTCAGTGATGGCGTCGACGACCCGCTGGGTCAGACGCCGTTCCTGATCTGCCTCGGCCGCGTCCTCGCGCAGCAAGGGAACCAGTGCAGTGGCCCGGGCGACAAGTTCAGCCCGGGTTGGCGAGTCGCTTTCGATCGTTGAATTCGTAGTATCCGCCATAATGGGCTCTATCATTCGTGGGTCTCCAAACAGAATGACTGTTTCCAATTGTGTGAATACGGCGCGATGGATCGCCGTAGATTCACAGGATATGAGACGAATCGGTCAATATTGGCGACTGTGGACGCTGCCTTACACAATGGGCGGACAATCGGGATCGGGTATGACAGCGTGCGGGGTAATCGGCGGAAGCCTCCTTCCTGCAGTTGCTGGCAGAGTCCGTTTCTGGTACGTGCACGGCGTCGTGGGAGATTGTTATGGTGGCCGCCGGCACGACAGAAAAAGGCGGGCGCGGCGGCAGTCCGGTGCCGCCGCGCCCGCCTGTCGCGGGCAGCCAGAGAGGGGGACAGCTGCACGCGGGGAGGGTGGACTTGATGTAGTTGTCGATGACGATTTCGATTTCGTTGGAGACGCTTGGGCGAGCAGGCGTCATCCCTGCCACGCCGAGGCGGTGGCTACTTACGCCACAGCTCGCGGGACGCCAGCGCCGCGCCCTCGCCGAGGACCTTCAGCTTCGCCCAGGCGATCTGAGGATGTGTGCGGCCGCGGAGCCCGCAGTCGGTACCGGCGATGACGTTCTCACGCCCGACCACGCTGGCGAAGCGCAGGATGCGCTGGGCGATCGTTTCGGGATGTTCGATGACGTACGTGGCGTGTTCCAGCACGCCGGGCATCAGGATCTTCCCCTCCGGGAGCTTGACGTCTTCCCAGACCTTCCACTCCCATTCGTGACGCGCATTCGCGGCCTCGATCACATAGGTCTGAGCGTTGACCTTGAGAATGTATTCGACGATTTCGTAGAGCGGAATATCGGTCGAGTGCGGCTTATGGGAGCTGCCCCAGCAGATGTGGTACCGGATACGATCTTCGGGGAGTCCGTCGATCGCGTAGTTGACGGCTTCCACGGCCATGTTGACCCACCGCTTGTACCGGTCCAGATCCCAGTCGGGGTCCAGCATGCGGCGATCCCATTCACCGGGGATGAAGGCATCGTCGATCTGGCAGATCAGCCCTGCGTCGATGATCGCTTTGTATTCTTCTTTCAGTGCCGCAGCCAGGTCGGCGAAGAGCGATTCATCGTCGGAGTAGTGTTCATTGCGGATCCACGGCTGCACGCTGCCGGGCGCGACCACCGGAAGAAATGCTTCTTCGACATTCTGGGCAGAAGTCGCGGCTTTGAGGTTTGCGATATCGCGTGCAATCGCTGCCTGCCCTGAATATTTGATCGGTCCCTCGCAGATGCTCTCCAAGGACATCGCCCACTTGCGGGCCTCGGTCTCGGCGCCGGGGTCGAACCAGGTCATGTGGTCGGAGGCCTCGGTATAGAAGTCCTGGAAATCCTGGAAGTCCTTGGACTGCCCGACTTTCCCCTTGGCGTCGTACCAGGTGACACCGGGGCGGACCGCGATGCCGTCCAGTCGCTGCGAGGCATAGCCCATCCACGAAGATTTCGTGAATTCACCGTCGCTGACGATATCGATACCGGCATCGGTCTGCTTACGAACGACCTCGTCGACGGACTCGGTCAGGCGCCGCTCAATCTTGTCCTGATCACGCGGCTCGTCGCGCCACTCGGCCAGAACGAGTTCCTGCAGGTCCTTTGGCATGTGCAAAGCGCCCGCATGGCTGGTCAGAATTCGGTTTTCGCTGCGCTTCACCAATTATCCTTTCACCTGGACGCAGAGAATTTGCGTCTCGGTCACACGCTAAGCGTTTTCGCGCTCCGCCGGAGGAGCCAACATGTCTGTTGGACTTGGTGAAACGCATGACGATCCGGGGGGCGCGGCACCAATCTCGCCCACCTACCTTCGGGTCAAACCTATTTCGCTCGGCCGCGCAGCGCGTCCGATACGACCCTAGGGGTAAAAAAATGATCACATCGCAGACCCAAGCCGTTGCACCGTCGACCACCGAGTTGGTCTCGCGTGCGGCAGCGTTGCGAGAGTTGTTGTGGAGCAACGCGGAACAAGCCGATCGGGATCGCCGGTTGTCCGAAGATGTCGTCGCGGCACTCAACGACGCGGGCCTGTTCCGGCTGATGACACCAAAGCGGTTGGGGGGCTACGAGACCAATGCATCGACCCTGATCGAAGTGATTGCCGAGATCGGCAAGGGGGACATGAGCGCGGCTTGGGTCGCGGGCGTACTGAATTGGGCTGCATGGCAGATCGGGCTCTTCCCGGAACAGGCCCAGCAGGACGTGTGGGGTGAGAACCCGGACGCGACGGCTTGCTGGGTGATGGGTGCGTCGGTCCAGCACACCGTGGTCGACGGCGGAATCGTCGTCAGTGGCAAGTGGGCCAACGCATCCGGGTCGGCGCACAGCGATTGGGCGGTGCTGTCCGTCCCCATGTCGTTCGGGCCGAAGGGGCCGGACTATTCGATGGTGCTGATTCCGATGTCCGAGTTGACGATCGTGGATACCTGGTTTGTCACCGGTGTGCGTGCCTCGGCGAGCAATACGCTCGTCGCTGAGGATGTCTTCATTCCCGACCACCGCATTCTGCCTCTGCTGCGAGCGCAGAACGGTGAATGCTTCAACGGGCATCCCGAAGAGAAGCTGTATCGCTCGCCGTACACGATCGGCGGGCTGGCCATCATGGCACCTCAGCTCGGCGTGGTCAGCGCGATGTTCGAGTATGTGCAGAAGTCTTCGCAGGGCAAAATGGTCCCCGCGGCCGGCGTGATGGATATGTCGGCGTGGCCCTCGTTCCAGATGGAGTTCGCCGCCGCCGCCACCAAGATCGATCTGGCGTGGTTGCTCGCCGGCCGCGCGGCCTCATGTCTGGACACGGCGGCGCAGACCGGCGAACTGCCGGATGATCGCATTCGCGGGCAGCTGCGGATCGATCCGGCTTGGGTCAGCAAGGAGCTGCACGAGGCGGCCGAGATTCTGATGAACGAGGCTGGGGTCTCGGCGTTCGGCGAGTCGTCCCCCCTGCAGCGGATGTGGCGCGACATCTCAACCGCCCACCGGCACACCGCGTTCCGACTGAACCCGGTGAAGGAGCTCTACGGTCGGATTCTGCTGGGCAAGGACTCTGACGCGGGCTTTATGTTCTGACCGTGTTAATTCCTAGACTGAACATCCGTGCAGCGATTGCTGTACGGATGTTCAGTCTGTACTGTCCCTTACATGAGCGTGATGCAGGTCTCAACTTGGAGCGGCGAACAAGAACCGCGCACCCCGGGTCTCACCTTCGCGGAGTTGCTGCGGATGCCGCCACTGCGTTCGGCGGCCCCCGAAGTGCTTTGCGGCGCAAGTAGTCTCGGGCAGGCAGTGCGATGGGTCCACGCCGGCGAGGCGTCGGACGTCGGATTGCTGCTTCGAGGTGGCGAGGTTCTGCTGACCACTGGCACCGCTTGCGGTGTGCGCCCCGACGATCAGCGTCAGTTTGTGGATGTTCTTGCCTCGCAGGGTGTGCTGGGGTTGGTGCTGGAACTGGGAGCCGTCTTCCACACGGTGCCCGAGGCAGTTCTCGCCAGGGCGACGGAACTGGATTTTCCCCTGGTGGTGTTGCATCGGCCGGTCCGTTTCCTCGAGGTGATCGAGGCTGCGCAGCAGCGCATTCTCACCGACCAGCAGGGAGCCTTGACCCGGGTGGAAGCAGTCCATCGCGACCTGATGGCGCTGATGATGGAGGGCGCGGACACTGCATCGATGCTGGAGTGGCTGGCTCGTCGGGTCGGTATCGCCTTGACCCTGGCGGGCGGTGACGGGCGGCTGCTGTTTCACGCGCCCGGCGGTATGCAGAACCGCCAGGACATGCTGGACGCGCACGCCCGTGCCGCCGCGCGCCGTCAGCCGCTCATGGCACTCCCGGTTCCGAGCCCGGTCGGAGGCGCGCCGTGGCGCCTGATACTGCCGTGCTATTCCGGGATGTTGGGAACCGCCGAACGTGGCGTCCTGGTTCGAGCTTGCGACCTGCTGGCACTGTCGCTGCTGCGACATCGCCAGGAGGAGACGCTCATGGCGCGTGAGCGCGGTGAATTCCTGACCGCATTGATGCGGCGCGAATTGTCCGAGAGGGAGGCCACCGCCCGGGCCACGGATCTGGGTTGGTCGGAATCCGCCTGTCTATTGCCGATCTATGTGGGCGGTCGGGCCGGGCGGCTGGTCGGTGATCAGCAGGAATCGTGGTCGATGATCATGCGGCGGACGCGGCAGGACTTGATCGGGCAGGGTATTCCGATCGTCACGGGATTGATCGACCGCGGGCACGCGGTGGCTGCCGTGGTCGGGGTTCCCGTCCTGCGTTCCGGGCGCAGCGATGAAGCGCCGGACGCGCGGCGGGCCGAGATTGCCGAGCGAGTCGCCGGTGTGTTGCGGGCGCAGGCTGGGAAGCTGCTCCCCGCCGGTGGCCAGGTCGCGATCTGTGTCGGTGAGTCCGCGCTTCGGTGGACGGACGTCGGCGCACGGTTGCAGGAGGTCGCCGATATCGCTCCTGCGAATCTCGATGCCACTGCCGGCGAGTGGTTCGATCTGGCGCGGCCCGATGTCGATCTGCTGATCCAGCGGATGCGTGGCAGTGAGGCTCTGGAGCGATTCGTCACGCGGCGGCTCGAGGTGCTCGAGCAGCACGACGAGCAGCGCAAATCGGAACTCATCCGGACTCTGGAAGCCTTCTTCACGCACAACTGCAATAAGGCGGATACCGCTCGGGCGCTATATCTGGAGCGGCAATCCCTCTACAGCCGTCTGCAGCGGATCGAGGAGCTGATCGGTGAGTCGCTGTCCAGCGAGGGCACCAGGCTCGGCCTGCAACTGGCACTTCGTGTCCGCAAGATCCATGCGTAATCGATGCCCTCGGGGTGCGCGCCCTAATTGATCTCGCGGCTGACAAGAGCGGGTGGCAGCAACCGTGTCAGGGCTTCGACCTGAGCTCGCATGCGCGGTAATTGCTTCTTGCCCAGAACAACCCGCTCGAACGCGATGCCATCCGCCAGCGCGGTCAGCAGTTCGACGGTGGCTTGATCGGCGGGCTGGTTCGCGGCCACCAGTGCGGCCGCGGCGAAGCGGCGGAAGTCCGCGTAGTAGCTCTCCACTGCGCGTTGCAGTGATGGCCGATACCGAGCACCGACCGTCACCTCGTATTCGAACTGCGTGAGTTCGAGCTGATCCGGGTCATCGAGGGCGGCGACCAGCACATCGATGATGCCGAGGAATCCGGTGGCGGTCCTCATCCGATCGGTATGCAGTTCGTAGCAGACCTGCAGTGCGTGCTCCAGGACGTCGTCCAGGGATTCGAAATGGTGACGAACCAAGCCGACGGCTACTCGGGCCTCGGCCGCCAATGACCGGTAGGTGAGCTTGCCGAGCCCGTCGCGCGAAACCAGCGTGATGGCCGCGCGCAGAATCGCTTGCCGGCCTTCGCCGTGAGGCACTGCCCGTTCGGTGCCACTCATCGGGACCCCCTCCGGCCGGTCTAGGTTGTCTGGGCCGATTCGACAGCGTACCGGACCCCGGACGCTCCCTGGTCGACCGAGCTTTGCTCCTGGGCTGTCGTGATTGTCAGATGGAAATTGGAATTCGCCTGACGGTCTGTCGGATAGGTATCGACGAACATCGGTCGCGGAGATTTGGCGATCTGGCAGATATTGGCAATTTGTGTTGGACAGTTCGTCCGGGCGGAGGCCGTTCGGGGTCTGTAGGCGCAGCTCAGGCCTCCCATCCGCAGCGCGTGTGTGTCCTCGCCACAAGGCGGTCATGTCATATCTTGTTGCCCAGAACGAAGAGAATGAATTTGCGCAGCAATAAGGTTTTCGTAAAGCCGCATAGCGGGACCTGGTCCATTCGTACGCAAGTGTCACGCGAGTTGTGTGGAATTGCGACAGTAAGGGTTGATCGTGGATAAGTCTTTGCCACAGCGCTCGTGGCCGGAAAAAAGGAATCGCGGTAATTCGTCCGAATGGTCGCGGAACAGGCCAGCGGGGCTTCGCGGTGCACTGGCCGAAGGCCGGTTCGCGGTAACCGCCGAACTGGGCCCACCGCGCGGCGCGGATGCCGACGCGGTAGCGAACAAGGCCGAGCTACTGCGTGAGTGGGTGGACGCGGTGAACGTCACCGACAATCAGGGCGCGAACGTGCGGATGTCGAGTCTGGGTGCGTCCGCGCTGGTGCAGCGTGCCGGAGTCGCGCCGGTAATGCAGCTGACCTGCCGGGATCGCAACAGGATGGCACTGCAATCCGATCTGCTGGCCGCCGGAGCGTTGGGTGTGCCGCACGTGCTGCTGCTGACCGGGGACCATCCGAAGGCGGGCGATCATCCCGAGGCCAAACCGGTCTTCGACCTGGACGGTATTCAGCTGACCTGGATGGCCCGTGCGATGCGCGACGACGGCGTGCTGCTCTCGGGCGACGAGATCAAGGTCCGGCCGGAATGGCTGATCGGCACCGTGGAGAATCCGTTCGCGCCTCCGCTGCAGATGCGCGCCGATCGGTTGGCGAAGAAGGTCTCGGCTGGTGCGGAATTCGTGCAGACGCAATACGTCTTCGACATCGACGTCTTCAGCCAGTGGATCGATCGATTGCGCGATATGGGGGTCACCGAAAAATGCGCGGTGCTCGCCGGTGTCGGGCCGATTCGCTCGCTACGAGCGCTGGAATTTCTGCGCACCGGTGTCCCGGGCGTGAACGTGCCGGACGAGGTTGCCAACCGGCTGCGTGGCGTGCCGGAGAAGCGGGTCGCCGACGAGGGCATCCAACTGTGCGCGGAAACCATCCAGCGGCTCACCGAGATTCCGGGTGTGGCCGGAGTGCACGTGATGGCGGTCGGCTTCGAGCGCGGCGTTCCGGAGATTCTCGAGCGGGCGGGCATCGCACCCCGGACACAGACCACAGGAGTGGGAGGAAATGGCCATGTTGGTTGAGTTCCGGCCGCATACGCGTCTGCGCGGCAAGCAACCGATCGACTTCGCAGCGGCTGTGCCGCCGATCGTCGATGCGCTGACCGAGAGCTCGGCGGATCTGGCGAAGGTCCGGGTGATGTGTGATTGGGTGCAGTACCGCCAGAACTTCCGCGATGTAGTCGACATTCGGCCGATCATGCATGCCCCGGGTCGGAGTCGCGAGGATACCCACCCGGTGCCGATCGGCGTGCGCGATGACGACTTCGAGGTCGCGGTAGACCTTCGGCGCGGCAACGACTCCGAGCTCAAGGAACTGACGGCAGCGCTGCTCGAGCGCAAGCCGGATCGGGTCTACCTGGAGGATTGGACGCGGGGGAGTGAGAGCTGCATCTGGCACTTCAACGCGCTCTACTGGGGTGCTCTCGAACTGTGGGAGAAGGCGACCGGGCGCGGCTATGAGCAGGCGCTGCCGGGCGGTGAGAGCGACGCTCGAAATCGTACAGCGGCAACGGAAATGATCAATGAACTGTTCGGGGTATGGGACCGGCTCGCCGCCACGTCCTCGTTGCCGGAGGAGTTGTTCGTCGTCGAGCTCGGCGTAGGCAACGGAACTCAGGCGAAGGTGTTCCTCGATGCCTTTCTAGACCTGGACCGCGACCACGGGCGCGGCTACTACCGCCGGCTGCGTTATCTGATGTGCGACTACTCGCAGTACGTGCTGGACCTGGCGCGCGAGACCGTGGCCGAGCATATCGATCGGGTGAGCTCCTTCGTGCTCGATGCCACGAAACCCACTACGTCGCTGAGTTTCCTGAAGTACAAGGCATTCCTGGTCTACGTCTCCAATGTGTACGACAATCTGCCGACCGATGAGGTCGCGCAACTGGGCGGGCGCACCTACTGCGTGCAGACTCGCGCATATCTGCCCGAAGCGGCGGCGGTGGGATTGGCCGAATCGGTGTCGGCACGTATCGAAGAGCTGCCGGGACTCATCCACAAGCTGCTGCGGCTCGGGCCGCCACTGCTCGTCGATGCTTATCCTGACCACTTCCCCGAAGTCGATGCCACGGTGCGGTTTTGGCAGCAGGTGTGGGCTGCGGTCAAACTGGACGAGCGTTATGTGCCGTTGTCCGGACTCGATACCTATCCGCTGAGCGGCTCGTTGACAGGCGAGACATTGCGGCCGCTGCTGGAGTCCGGCGCGGACGTGCGGATGCACGTGAACAACGGCGCTCTCGCGAGCTTCGACGACAGTCTGTCGCTGCTGCATCCTTTCGGGACGTTGGTGTGCCTGGATCTCTTCGTCACCGATATCCAGGACTACCGCACGACCTTCCGCGGTCCGGGCAAATACGACGGCTCGGTGGTGAATT
The DNA here is from genome assembly GCF_042755705.1 of Nocardia sp. NPDC059154. Taxonomy (NCBI): domain Bacteria; kingdom Bacillati; phylum Actinomycetota; class Actinomycetes; order Mycobacteriales; family Nocardiaceae; genus Nocardia; species Nocardia sp. NPDC059154. The sequence continues at coordinate 63,750 of NZ_JBHZCS010000033.1, read as the reverse complement.
GGGTCAACGGGCCGTTGCTCGCGCACGTCGGGCGACGGCGCGGATTCGATGTGCGGTACGAGCAATTCCGCCACCGTAACGGCGGCAATATCGTCACGATGACAGCCCAGGCGAGGGATTGACATGGCTGGCAATTTCTTCGATCGACTTCCCCTGTTGCCGACGACCGTCGTGGGCTCGTATCCCGTGCCCGAGTGGATGGAGCGGCTCAAAACCGATTACTTCCGCGGCCGTATGAGTTCGGCGCAGCTGCAAGACGTCCACGAGCTCGCGATCAAAGCGGCACTGCGTGATCAGGAGCTGGCCGGGATCGACATCGTGTCCGACGGAGAACTGCGGCGCGACAATGATATCGACTACTTCCTGGCGCGGATCCCGGGCATCGCGATAGCCGAGACATCGAAAGAATTCTATTTCGACTACTACGACCCGGTCGTGAACACACCGCTGCCGCCCAGTGGCGATGGCGCATTGCGTTGGCTGAGTGACGATTTCGCCTTCACCGCCTCGCAGACGCGCAGTCCGATCAAGTTCTCGTTCACCGGACCCTTCTCCCTGGCGCACCGTATCCGCAGTCAGGCCTACAGCGATCGCCGCGGCCTCGTTCTCGATATCGCCCATCGTCTGAACGATGCCGCGCATGCACTGGCCGAACGCGGCGCGGAGTACCTGCAGATCGATGAGCCGTTTCTCGCTGGCTATCCGGATGAAGTCGGTCTCGCGATGGAAGCCGTGAACACCGTGACCGCCGGTGTCGATGTCAGCTGGGCGCTGCATGTGTGTTACGGCAACCGGTACTCGCGACCGTTCTGGCAGGGGCACTACGACTTCCTGTTCCCGGCGGTGCTGGATGCCTCCGTCGACCAACTCGTCCTCGAGTTCGCACGCAAGGGCTACGCGGATCTGCCCGTGATCGAAAAGGCCGGCTGGGACCGCCGAGTGGGCGTAGGCGTCATCGACGTCAAATCCCAACAGGTGGAGACCGTCGACACCATCGCGGCTCGGATCCGGTCAGCGCTCGAGCTGGTGCCCGCGGACAAGCTGGTCATCAATCCGGATTGCGGACTACGCAACCTCGCTGGATCGGTGGCTCGCGCGAAGCTGGCCGCCATGGTCGAGGCCACCGCCCTGGTCCGTCGTGAACTGTCCCCCGAATCCGTCACGGACTCCGAAATCGGAGCCGTGCAACCAGATCCCACTACCGAGGGAGTACAACCGTGAGTCAAAGCAATCCACACGATTTCCTGTTCACCTCCGAGTCCGTGACCGAAGGGCATCCGGACAAGATCGCCGACGCGATCTCGGACGCGGTGCTCGACGCGGCACTGGCCAACGATCCGCTGTCGCGGGTGGCCTGCGAGACGCTGATCACCACGGGCATGGTTGTGCTCGCCGGTGAAATCACCACCCCGCAGCATCTGGACTACACGCAGATCGTCCGCGACACGGTCAACAAGATCGGTTACAACGACGGCAGTTTCGGCTTCGACGGCCACAACTGTGCCGTGCTGGTCGCCCTCGACAAACAGTCCCCGGATATCGCGCAGGGCGTCGACGAGGCGATCGAGACCCGGACCGGATCGAAGCAGGATGAGTTCGATCTCGCGGGCGCCGGTGATCAAGGCATGATGTTCGGCTACGCCACCGACGAGACCCCGGAGTTCATGCCGACCCCGATCGCGTTGGCGCACCGTCTTTCTCGGCGGCTCGCCGCGGTGCGCAAGGACGGTACGCTGCCGTATCTGCGACCGGACGGTAAGACCCAGGTGTCGGTCCGCTATGTGGGTGGTGTTCCGGTCGGGGTCGAGCGGGTGCTGGTCTCCACTCAGCATGCGGAGAATGTCGGCACCGAGACGATCCGTGAGGACCTGTGGCAGCACGTCATCACTCCCGAATTGCCCGGCGAATTCTACGATCGGGACGAACTGTGGGCGAACCTCCTGGTCAACCCGACCGGACGCTTCGTGATCGGTGGTCCCGTCGGTGATGCCGGACTGACCGGTCGCAAGATCATCGTTGATACCTATGGTGGTTTCGCCCGTCATGGTGGCGGCGCGTTCTCCGGTAAGGATCCGTCCAAGGTGGACCGGTCGGCTGCCTACGCCGCCCGCTATGTCGCGAAGAACATTGTGGCGGCGGGTCTTTCGGCCCGGGCCGAGGTGCAGGTGGCCTACGCGATCGGTGTCGCGCGGCCGGTGTCGGTGCTGGTGGAGACCTTCGGTACCGAGCGGGTCGACCGTAAGCAGATCGAACAGCTCGTCACCGAGCACTTCGACCTGCGCCCTGCGGCCTTCCGGAGCTACCTGGATCTGAATCGCCCCATCTACTCACCGACCTCGGCCTATGGCCACTTCGGACGAACCGATGTCGACCTGCCCTGGGAACGTACCGACCGCGCCGCCGCCTTGCGCGCCGCCGCCAACCTCACTGCCGCTGACGCGGTCGTGGCCTGAAGGAGTTAATCCATGACGACTGTCGATGTGACGGTGCCGAAATTCCACGACAAGCGCAACGGCGTCGATTTCGCTGTGGCCGACTTGGAGCAGGCTGAGTTCGGGCGCAAGGAGATTCGGCTCGCGGAGCACGAGATGCCGGGCCTGATCGCGCTGCGCCGCGAACACGCCGAGTCCCGCCCGCTGCGCGGCGCCCGTATCGCGGGATCGCTGCACATGACCGTGCAGACCGCCGTGCTGATCGAGACGCTGGTCGAGCTCGGTGCCGAGGTTCGGTGGGTGTCGTGCAACATCTTCTCCACCCAGGATCATGCGGCCGCGGCTGTCGTGGTGGGCCCGCACGGCACCGTCGAGGAGCCGAAGGGCGTGCCGGTGTTCGCCTGGAAGGGCGAGACGCTCTCCGAATACTGGTGGTGCACCGAGCAGCTGTTCACCTTCACCGACGAGAACGGCGAAACCGTCGGACCGAACATGATTCTCGACGACGGCGGCGATGCGACCCTGCTCGTGCACAAGGGCGTCGAGTACGAAAAGTCCGGTGTGGTGCCGAGTGTCGACGATGACGATCTCACCGTGTCCGAGGAGTATCGGATCATCCTCGACACGCTGCGCCGTTCGCTGGCCACCGAGCCGGGGAAGTGGACCGCGATCGGCGCCGCGATTCGCGGCGTCACCGAGGAGACCACCACCGGCGTGCACCGGCTGTATCAGCTTGCCGCACAAGGGGAATTGCTCTTCCCGGCGATCAACGTCAACGATTCGGTGACCAAGTCGAAGTTCGACAACAAGTACGGTATCCGCCATTCACTGGTCGACGGCCTCAACCGCGCCACGGACGTGCTGATCGGCGGCAAGGTCGGTGTGGTCTGCGGCTTCGGCGATGTCGGCAAGGGTTCGGCCGAGGCCCTGGCCGGCCAGGGTGCGCGAGTGATCGTGACCGAGGTGGACCCGATCTGTGCCTTGCAGGCGCTGCTCGAGGGTTACCAGGTGGCACGTCTGGACGATGTGATCGACAAGGCGGACATCGTCATCACCACGACAGGCAACAAGGACATCATCACCGCCGAGCACATGGCCAAGATGAAGCACCAGGCGATCCTCGGCAATGTCGGCCATTTCGACAACGAGATCGACATGGCGGGACTGGCCCGCACCCCGGGCGTCAGCCGCGTCACCATCAAGCCGCAGGTCGACGAGTGGACCTTCCCCGACGGTCATTCGATCATCGTGCTGTCCGAGGGACGGCTGATGAACCTCGGCAATGCCACCGGGCATCCGAGTTTCGTGATGAGCAACAGCTTCTCGAATCAGGTGATCGCCCAGCTCGAACTGTGGACCAAGCCGGATGAGTACGACCGCGAGGTGTACCGGCTGCCGAAGATTCTCGACGAGAAGGTCGCCCGGATCCATGTGGAGGCGCTGGGCGGTGAGCTGACCACGCTCACGAAGGATCAAGCCGAGTACATCGGCATCGATGTCGAAGGTCCGTTCAAACCCGAGCACTACCGCTACTGACGGGGTCACGGTCGGTGGGTGCCCGGCGTAGTCGCCGCGGCACCCCCCGGGCCCCGCTCAACGGATAGAGGAATCCATGTCTGCTGGAGTTACTGTCGTCACCGGCTCGATTGCCACCGACCATCTCATGCGCTTCCCCGGTCGATTCGCCGACAACATGATCGACACCCACCTGGACCGGTTGTCACTGAGCTTCCTGGTCAACGACCTGGTAGTGCACCGAGGTGGTGTGGCCGCCAATATCGCGTTCGGTTTGGGGATGCTCGGGCGTGATCCGCTGCTCGTGGGCGCGGTGGGCCCGGACTTTGCCGAGTACCGACGGTGGCTGGAGGACCACGGCGTCGATTGCAGCGAAATTCTCGTGTCCGATACCGCCCAGACCGCCCGATTCACCTGCACCACCGACGATGATCAGTGCCAGCTCGCATCGTTCTACCCGGGCGCGATGAGCGAGGCCAGCGGTATTTCGCTGGCCCGGCTGACCCAGGGGCGTGATGTCGGCCTGGTTCACATCGGCGCCAATGATCCTGCCGCGATGTTGGCCTACAGCGAGGAGGCCAGGGCGATCGGTGTGCCGTTCGCCGCGGATCCGTCGCAGAACTTGCCGATGTTCGATCGTGAGCAGGCCCGGTCCTTGGTCGAGGGAGCGAAGTATCTGTTCACCAACGAATACGAGTGGGAACTGCTGCTCAAGACGACCGAATGGAGTGAGCGGCAGATCGCCGAACGAGTCGACCTCCGCATCACCACCCTCGGAAGCGCGGGATGCGTCATCGTGGATCGCGCCCGGCCCGCGATCGAGGTGGATGTTCTTCCTGCGCGTCACATCGTCGATCCGACAGGAGTCGGTGACGGATTCCGAGCCGGCTTCCTGACCGGTGTCGATTCCGGTCTGCCGGTGGAACGAGCAGCTCAATTGGGCTCGCTCATCGCCACGTTGGTCCTGGAGGCCGCAGGTCCCCAGGAATGGTCGCTCGATATCGAGGACGCTGGGGTGCGCGTCGCCGACGCGTATGGAATGGATGTGGTCGCCGACCTTCAGTCCGTGCTGCGAATCGGCAGTAGTGTCAGTTGAATTCGAATTTTCGATGACGAACTGCGACAGAATCTTCCTGTTGAATTGTCGGCGTGGCGGTTGTGCGTGTAGCTGAAGACGGTGCGACCGGTAATGAGGTTGTCGCACTCCGAAGGCATATCGCGGCATGCCGACATCTCTCCAGTCTCGCCGTGCGGAATGTAGGTCTGGACGCGGTCGCCAAATTGATTGCGGGACAGGTCGATACCACCGTCGCGGTGGTCGACGAAACCTTGACGGTTCTCGCGGGTGCGACAGTCGGCGGATCCGCGGTCGAGGCCGCGCTGTTCCAGGAGCGGTTCGTGCATCCGCGACTCGCTCAGATGCTCGGCGCGGTCGGTCAGACAGGGCGGGCAATGCGCCTGCCCGGGGTCGACGGGTATGCGCCGATCATCATCGCACCCGTGATGGTCGGTGATAGCGTGCCCGCCTTCTTGCTCACGCTGGACGACGGCGAGCTCCCGGACGGCGATGACCTGCGTCTTCTGCTTACCGAGCACGCCGCCACGATCTGCGGTGTGGTGCTCGGCCGGGAACGGGTGGTTTCGGCCGCAGCAGGTCAGGTGCGCTACGACCTGGTCGAAGGGCTGCTGTCCGGGCGCAGCGAGGACGTCACGGAACTGGGCCGCTGGGCCGAGCATCTGGGGTACGACGAGGACGCGGACCACCGGGTGCTGTCGTTGGTGGTAGAGGGCGGCAGCGCTGCGTCGGGGTTGGTCGCGCAGATAGCCGAGATCGTCGAGCGATTCTTCAACAGGCAAGTGCCGGAGGCGATTACGGCTGTCCGCGGAAGTGAGGTCGTGGTCGTGCTTCCGGAACTCGAAGATGAATCCGCCCGTGCCCATCGGCTGGCGCGGGCGTGTATCGCGCGCGTCCGAGAGCGTTCCGGACAGGTGTCGGTGATGGCTGGAATCGGCGGGGTCTGCCGTTCGGCGGTAGAGGTCGCCGGATCGTACGACGATGCGCGTCGCACGGTCGAGATCCTCGCCAGGCTCGATAGACCAGGTGCCGTGGTGGCTATCGAAGAACTCGGTATCCATCGGCTGCTGCTCCGGGTGGCCGACCCGGAGCAGCTGCGCGCGTTCGCGCGTGAAGTACTCGGGGGCTTCATGACTCGGACCAAAGGCAACGCCGGAGAGTATCTGGCGACGGTCGCTTGCTACTTCCGCGAAAGTCACAGCCCGCAGCGTGCATCGTCCGTCCTCCACGTGCATCCGAACACCGTGGCTTATCGCGTCCGGCGCGTCGAAGAGCTGTCGAACTTGGACTTCGGCAACTACCGGGATCGACTGATGGCACAGGTCGCACTGGAGATCATCGAAATGGTGGGTGACACGGCATGAGCGATTTCGTAGCGGCACTGCATCAACGGCTGCTGGTGGGCGACGGTGCGATGGGGACCATGCTGCACTCGGCGGGCAACTCGCTCGACCGCGCGCTGCCCGAGCTGAATCTGTCGGCTCCGGATCTGGTCAGCCGGATTCACGAGAGCTATGTCGGGGCAGGCGCGGATCTGGTCCTGACCAATACTTTCGGCGCGAGTCGGTTGCGGCTGGCCGAGCACGGGTACGCTGCCGCTGTCGCCGACATCAACCGGGCCGGTGTGCGACTGGCACAGCAGGCCGCGAATACGGCAGAACACGAGGTGTTCGTCGGCGGCTCGGTCGCTCCTGCGGTCAGCGCCACCCAGCGACCGACGGTACAGCGCACACATCGGATCGAGGCAGTACAGGAGCAAGTGGCGGCACTGGTCGCCGGCGGTGTGGACCTGATCGTCCTCGAAACCTTCGGCTACCTGGATGAGCTGGTCGAGGCGGTCGAGGTCGTCGCCGAACTGACCGATCTGCCGATCCTCGCGCAAGCGACCTTCACGACGGACGGATCTACACCTGGTGGTCAGACACCGAGTGAGGTCGCCAGTGTGCTCGACGGGTTGCCCATTGCCGCGCTGGGTGCGAACTGCACCGTAGGTCCGCAACGAATGTTGCGTATTGTCGAGGACTTTCGGCGGCACACCAGGTTGCCGATCAGTGCCCAGCCGAATGCGGGATTGCCGCGGCGGGTGCTCGGCCGGCACTTCGAATACAGCCTCGATCACGAGTACTTCGCCCGGTACACCCGCCGTTGTGTGGAAGCGGGCGCGTCGATCCTCGGCGGCTGCTGTGGCACCACGCCCGCGCACGTGAATGCTGTTGCCGCAGTGGTCTCCAGCGGTATCGAGCGTCGTGTGAAACGACCGCCGCGTGCGCGGACCGCGCCCGTGGACGATCTCGCGCAGTTGTTGTCGAAAGCCGAACCGGTGGTCGGGGCGGAAATCCACGTGCCCGCCGGCGGCACGGTGGACCGACCCGGCGAGGTGGCCGCGGCGCTGCGGAGCCATGGCGCCGAACTCGTGCTGATATCCGCGGCGCCGGGCCCTCGGACGCAAGTCGGCTCCGCGGGGCTCGCTTTGCGGATTCGGCAACAGGCCGAGATCGAGACGATCGCGATCGTGACGACCTGGGACAAGACGATCATGTCGCTGCAGGCCGATCTGCTGGGCGCACACGCGTTCGGAATCCGGGCTGTGGTCTGCGAGACGGGGAGTCCGCCGCTGCGTGGAGACTATCCCAACGCGGACGGGGTGTGGGAGGTCGACTCCGTGGATTTGATCCGCCTCCTCACCGGTCTGAATGCGGGACGGGATTGCAATGGGTTGCCGCTGAACGCCACTACCTCTTTCCATATAGGCGCGCGCTGCAATCCAGGTGCCGAGGATCTGGCCGCCGAGATCTCGAGTACCAGGAAGAAGATCGAAGCGGGAGCTCAGTTTCTGATCACCCGGCCGTTGTATGAATTGGACGGGCTGCGCCGGATGCTCGATGAAATCGATACTACGAGTATCCCGGTATTGGCGACGATATCGGTGCTCGAATCCTTCGCTGAAGCGGAGTTCCTCGCATTCGAAGTACCCGATGTCACCATCCCCGCTGCAACACTGGCGGACTTGGAGGCGGCAGGCACATTGTCACGGGAGTCGGGGATACGACGGGCGTCCGAGCTCGTCAGGGAGGCTCGCGCGCTGGTGAGCGGGATCGTGGTCGTGGTGCGCGGTCACGAGACCACGGTCGCCGAACGACTATTCGCCGAACTGCGCAAATCCTGAAATAGGCAGACCCACTCTGGGGTCTGCCTGCTTGTCTGTGCAATGGAGTGTCTGTCAAGCGCGGGAGGATCACTCATTGTCAGGTTATCTGCACGATATCTGTGACGATACGAAGGTCATTTCAGTCGGCTTTTGGTCATAGTATCGGCGGCATGAGCTATTCCACGACCGGGTATGCGATTTGCACACGCGTAATCCTCGGGACGGTGAGTTTACGATGAATAATTCCTGGGATTCCGAACCGGTTGTCATCGTGGTGGCGCCGACCGGGGCCGAAGTAACCCGCGCCGAGCAACCCGCTCTGCCTCACACACCCGAAGAGATCGCGGAAGCCACCTTCGGTGCTGTCGAGGCCGGCGCGGCACTCGTGCACCTGCATGTCCGGGAGCCGGACGGCAAGCCGAGTGCACGGGTGGAACTGTGGCGGGAGACCGTGGACCGGATTCGTCAGGGCCCGCCCGTCATCACCATGGTGTCGACCGGGGGCTCGGTCGATCAGACGCTCGACGAGCGGTTGAACGGGCTCGCTGCCGCACCGGATCTGGCGGGCATAGAGACCGGCTCACTGAATTTCGGCGACGACCTGTTCCTCACCTCGCGCCCCGACAGTCTGCGGGTCGCCGCGGCCGCCGCGGCGGCGGATATCCCGCTCGAGGTCGAGGCGTTCGACCTCGGACACATCCACGCCGCGTTGCGTATGCACGCGAATGGCGAGCTACCCGGACCCCTGCGATTCAATCTCGTTTTCGGTGTTCCGGGCGGGGTCGACGCGACGCCCGCGTCGCTATACGCGATGACGAGCGCGCTGCCGGCGGGTGCCCGCTGGACGGTGACCGCGATCGGCCGTCATCAGCGTCGGATGGTCGCGCTCGGGGTGTTGCACGGCGCGACCGCGGTGCGAGTCGGATTCGAGGACAACGTGTTTCGTCGTCGCGGAGTGTTGGCGGCATCCAATGCCGAGCTCGTCGCCGACGTCGCCGATCTGATCACCACCCTTGGGCGTCGCCCCGCCACCTACCCGGAGGCCTGCGCATTGCTCGATGTGCGGCCTCGAAAGGAGATCACCACATGACCCACCTGCGCGTTGCTGTAGACATCGGCGGGACATTCACCGACATCTGCGTATTCGACGAGCGTTCGTCGGAACTACGGGTCGCCAAGACACCGTCCACCGCCAACCCGATCGAGGCTGTCCTGACCGGGATCAAGCTCGCTGACGTTGAACTCGACGATGTTTCGCTGTTCAGCCACGGCACGACGGTGGCCACCAACGCACTCATCACACGGCGGTTCAAGCCGAGCGCGATGGTGACCACCAAGGGCTTTCGCGATGTGATCGAGATCCGCCGCGGGACGAAACAGGACCTCTGGGACACCTACAAGGATGTTGCCCCGCCCTACATCCGCCGGCGTGACCGTCTCGAGGTTGTCGAGCGCATCGACCACTCGGGGCGAGTCGTCGCGGAACTGGACGAAGCGGAGGCGCGGAAGGTGGCCGCGGTTCTCGCCAAGCGCGGCGTCGAGGCCGTCGCGGTCTGTTTCATCAACAGCTACGCGAATCCGGCTCATGAGCGGCGTATGGCCGAGATTCTCCGGGAATCCCTTCCGGAGGCGCATATTTCGACCTCGAGCGACGTGCTGCCCGAGATTTTCGAGCACGAGCGGTTCTCGACCACTGTCGCGAATGCCGTAGTGGCGCCATTGGTTACGGGATATGTCAACAATCTCGCTGACGCGCTGAAGGAGCGTGGCTACCGCGGCGATCTGCTCCTGCTGCACTCGGGCGGCGGCGTGATGACTCCACGCGGTGTGCAGGAGCTGCCGGTCCGATTGGCGGCCTCCGGTCTCGCGGCCGGCGCCATCGCGTGCCGCCATCTGGCCGGGCTGGCGGGGTACCGCAATGCGATAGGTCTCGACATGGGTGGGACCAGCACGGATATCTCACTGGTCGTCGATGGTGAGTTGCGCACCTCGTCGGAATGGGCGGTGGAGTACGGGCAGCCGATCTGCCTGCCCAGCGTGGAGGTGCTCACCATCGGTGCGGGCGGCGGCTCGATCGCGAAGGTCGATGACGGCGGTAGCCTGCGGAACGGCCCTGAGTCGGCGGGGTCGTTGCCCGGTCCCGCCGCCTACGGACGCGGCGGCAAGCTCGCGACGAATACCGATGCCAACGTAGTCCTCGGCCGTCTCGGCACCACGCTCGCCGGTGGCGAAATGCGGCTCAGCGCCAAACTGTCGGCAGAGGTCATCGACACCGCCGTGAGCGAGCCGCTCGGGCTCCGCACCACCGATGCCGCCGCTGCGATCCTCACCGTCGCCAATGCCAACATGGCCGACGCCGTGCGCCTGGTCGGCATCCAACGTGGTTACGACCCACGTGATTTCGCACTCGTGGCATTCGGCGGCGCAGGTCCGTTGCACAGTGTCGACCTCGCTCGTGAATTGTCCATTCCGACCGTTGTCGTTCCACCGAATCCCGGCATCAGTTCAGCGCTCGGATGCCTTCTGATCGATATCCGTCATGACCTGTCGAAGATGGTGCTCGCGGACTTGGCGAGCACCACGGTCGAGGATCTCGAGCAGGCGTTCGTGGAGCTCGAGGCAGAGGCACGAGAACGGCTGGCGCACGAGGGCGTGGCCGAGAATCACATGACGCTGCAGCGCAGCGTGGACATGCGCTACCGCGGCCAATGGCGTTCATTGAAGGTGGACGTCACCGCGCCACTCGGCGACCTCGCCGGGCTCGCGGAGCGCTTCCACACCGAGCACGGAAATGCGCACTCGTTCCGTCGTGACGACGCACCCATCGAGGTCTACCGGGTGAGCATCACGGCGCTCGGCACCACGCCCAAACCGGAGCTTGCCTCGTCGGAGCCCCGTGCGGGCGACCCGAAGCCCGTGGACCGTCGTCCTGTCTATTTCGACGGTGCCTGGGTCAACGATTGCCCGGTCTACGACCGCGCGGAGTTCCACAGCGGAGATCGATTCGCTGGGCCCGCCATCGTCGACCAGCTCGACTCGACAACGGTAGTCCCCCCTGGCGCCACGGTCACCGTCGACCGTTGGCACAACATGATCATCGCGGTAGGAGAACAGTCGTGACACAGCCGGCGCAAAGACTCGATCCGGTCACCTTCGAGGTAATCAAGAACGGCCTGGCGAGCGCGGTCGACCAAATGGCCGAACAGATTCTGCGGACCTGCCATTCGTTCGTCATCTACTGCCACGACTTCAGCTCCGCGTTGTGTGACGCGCAGGGCAACACCGTCGCTCAAGGCAGCCAGGACATTTCGGTGCACGTCGGCACGCTGCACTTCACCGCGCGGGCCATCCTCGACGCGTTCTCCGGTGATATCAACCCGGGCGATGTCTTCGCGGTGAACGACCCCTACCTCGGCGGTACGCACTTCAGTGACGTGCGGATCCTGCGTCCGGTCTTCCACTCGAACGAGCTGCTGGCCTTCACGCAGTCCAACGGCCACTGGGCCGATATCGGCGGAAGCGTGCCCGGCTCGTTCGACATCACGGCCAAGGAGCATTTCGGGGAAGGCCTGCGCATCACGCCGCTGCGGCTCGTCGACCGCGGCGTCCTGCGCGAGGACGTGGTGCGGATGATCATCTCCAATACCCGTGCGCCCGAGGATTGCCGCGGTGATCTGGAGGCGCAGATCACCGCGACGGCGGTCGCGGAGGCGGAGGTACTGCGGCTGGTGGGCCGGTACGGCGTCGACACCGTCCGGCAAGCGTTCGGCGAGGTCCAGGACTATGTGGAGCGCCTGGCCCGCCAGCGCGTGGCGGCTTTGCCGGACGGTACATGGGAAGCCGTGGACTACATCGATTTCGACCCCAACGGCGAGGAGGGCTTGGTTCCGATCCGGGTCAAACTGACCATCGATGGAGATCAGCTGCGCTACGACCTGACCGGCTCCCATCCCGCGATCGGCACGTTCTTGAATTCCTCTGCGGGCGCGTCGTTTTCGGCAGTCGTCGCCGGTACGAAGACATTCTTCCCGGACATTCCCCTCAACTCCGGGTTCTATCGAGTGCTCGACGTGAACCTCGGTCCCGAGGGCAGCGTCGTCAATGCTGTCTGGCCGACTGCCGTCACCGGCTTCTGCGCCGGTCCGTTCGAGAAGATCATGAACGCGATCTTCCAGATCTGGTCGCAGATCATCCCCGAACGGGCGATCGCCTGTTCGTTCAACCTCGAATACCTGCTCGTCGGTGGATGGGATCATCGAGAGGACGAGCGCTCGTTCTTCATGTGGTACGACTGGATGGCCGGCGGTTGGGGCGGCCGCAATGAGCTCGACGGATCCAACGCCACCTCACCGGTTTTCGGGCCGGGTCTGGCGGTGCAGCCGCTCGAAGGACAGGAACGGCTCTGCCCGGTACTGACGACCGGTCATGAAATCCGTATCGACTCCGGTGGTCCGGGGCGTTGGCGCGGTGGTTGCGGGGTGGAGAAGGGCGGGGTGCTGACGGCAGCGCAGAACACCGTGATGTCCTACTCCTGTGACCGCGCTCGATCGGTCACCTGGGGCATCGGCGGTGGTTTGCCCTCGCTGCCGCACGGAACCTGGCTTACCCGCAAGGACGGCGAACCGGAGTTCCTCGGCGCGTCGTTCTCCAGTGTTTCGGTGGGTGAAGGCGATCTGTTCACCCGGCCCTCGGCTGGTGGCGGCGGCTTCGGAGATCCGCTGGAGCGGGATCCGCGGGATGTGTGCGAAGACGTTGCAGATGGCTATGTCTCGCTCGAACGTGCCACGCAGGACTACGGCGTGGTCGTGCGGGAGGTGGATGTGGATCTCGCGATGTACGAGGTGGATGTCGACGCGACCGCTCGTGAACGTGCCGCATTGCGCGCGATCCGTCGCAGCTGGCTGACCACCGATCCGGAAGACATCGCGGCTCGTTATCGGATCGGTGAGCTCGACGTCCTCGACGTCGTCCGGCGGTACGGCGTCATCCTCGATTGGGGCACCGGCGAACTGCTGGCTCGGACCACCGAGACCTATCGCGAAGCGGTGTCGGCCGAGGCGGCCCGGCAGTGGTCGGCATGACGATGGATGTCGACGTCCCGGTTCGCTGGCAGGACCTCGATGCGCTCGGCCACGTCGGTCACGCCGTCTATCTGACGTATTTCGAAGAGCAGCGGGATCGTTGGTTGCATCGGCGGGCCGGGTTGGGCGGGCGGGATTACGTGGTGGCGAGCGCGCAGGTCGACTACGACTCGCCGATTGCGCTCGAGGACGGCCCGGTCACCGTTTCCTCTCGTATCGAGCGGATGGGGGCCTCGAGCTTGATCTTGGTAGGCGAGCTGCGCTCGGCGCGGGGGCATGTCTGCGCCCGCAGCCGGACCGCGATCGTGATGTGGGATCCGGTTCGTCACCGCAGCCGCCCGCTGACCGCGCGAGAGCGCGCCGCGTTCGATGCGGACACCAGCATCCCCGTAGATGACATGAGTGGGAGCACGACATGACACGCACCTACACCACCCCGCGAGCAGGCGCCGCGCCGGACTTCCGACCGGCGGAGAACACCGGTCGACTGGTCGTCTCCTGTGTCGACGGTCCGGGCATCGTGTCCCGGATCAGCACCTTCCTGCATCATCGCGGCGGCAACATAATCCAGTCGGACCAGTACTCCACCGGCTCGGTCGGTGGCAGGTTCTTTCAGCGGGTCGAGTTCCATCTGCCGGATCTCGCGCGCCGGCTGCCACAACTGGAGCGGGACTTCGAGTTCGAGGTGGCGCGGAGGATCGGCGCGACCTTCCGGTTGCGCGATGCGTCGGCGACAACCCGGGTGGCGCTGTTCGTCTCTCGATACGACCATTGCCTGCTCGACCTGCTGTGGCGCACCCGGCGCGGCGAATTGCCGATCACGGTCACACAGGTGGTCTCGAATCATCCCGATCTCGCCGCTGACGTGGCCACCTTCGGCGTGCCCTTCGAGCACATTCCCGTCTCCAAGGCCACGAAACAGCAGGCCGAGCAGCAGCAGCTCGAATTGTTGCGTGGCCGTGTCGATCTGGTCGTGCTGGCGCGGTACATGCAGATCCTGTCGCGCGACTTCCTCGATCAGGTGGGCGTGCCGGTAATCAATATCCACCATTCCTTCTTGCCCGCCTTCGCCGGAGCCGGACCGTACGAGCGGGCGAAGGAACGAGGGGTGAAGCTGATCGGTGCCACCGCGCACTACGCCACCGAGGATCTCGACGAAGGTCCGATCATCGAGCAGGACGTGGTGCGGGTGACCCATCGCGCGACCGCGGCCATGCTGAGCGGGCGCGGCGCCGAGATCGAGCAGGCGGTTCTGGCCCGCGCGGTGCGCTGGCATTGCGAAGACCGGGTTCTGGTCGACGGCCGCACCGCGGTCGTGTTCTGAAAGGCGGAATTGATGACCGCGACACTTATCGACGGCAAGGCCATCGCGGCCAAGGTCCGCCGGGCTGTCGCCGAGGACGTGATGAGACTGCCCGATGCGCCGGGTTTGGCGACCGTGCTGGTCGGTGACGACCCGGCCTCGGCGATCTACGTGCGCAACAAGCGCAAGCAGTGTGTCGAAGCGGGCATGCGCGACCTGCACCGGCGTCTGCCCGGGGAGATCAGTCAGGCGGGCGCGCTCGCCGTGCTCGACGAGCTCGCGGCGAATCCGGACGTGACCGGCATCTTGCTGCAGCTGCCGCTGCCACCGCATCTCGATGCCGCCGAGCTGATCGACCGCATCCCGCCGGAAAAGGATGTGGACGGACTGACCACCGCCAGTGCGGGACTTCTCACCCTCGGCCGGCCGGGTCTGCGTCCGTGCACCCCGGCGGGTGTGCTCGAGCTCCTCGACGAGGTCGGCGCCGAACTGACCGGCGCGTCGGCGGTTGTCGTCGGCCGATCCGATCTCGTGGGCAAGCCGATGGCGCAATTGCTGTTGCAGCGCAACGCGACCGTCACGGTCTGTCACTCACGCACCCGCAATCTGGCAGCCGTATGCCGCGAGGCGGATGTGCTCGTCGCCGCGGCCGGGGTGCCCGAATTGATCGGCGCGGACGCGGTCAAACCGGGCGCGATAGTCATCGATGTCGGCATTCACCGGCGTGGAGGCGGCCTCTGCGGCGACGTCGACGCCGCTGCGGTGAGCGAAATAGCCGGCGCACTGACACCCGTGCCGGGCGGGGTCGGCCCGATGACCATCGCGATGCTGTTGCGCAATACCGTCATTGCCGCTCTGATGGCGACGGAGTGAGCATGGCCAGGATCTCGACATTGGCCGACGCGGTCGACGAGCTCGTGCACGATGGGGACACCATTGCGCTCGAAGGGTTTACCCATCTGATCCCGATGGCGGCCGGGCATGAGGTCATCCGACAGCGTCGGCGCGAGCTGACCTTGGTCCGGATGACCCCGGACATCATCTACGACCAGATCATCGGCGCGGGATGCGCACGGCGGCTGATCTTTTCGTGGGGCGGAAATCCGGGTGTCGGCTCGCTGCACCGGTTCCGTGACGCGATACAGAATTCTTGGCCGACCGGGCTGGAGATCGAGGAGCACAGTCACGCGGGCATGGCCAACCGATATGTAGCGGGTGCGTCAGGTCTGCCGTTCGCGGTTCTGCGCGGTTACGTGGGCACCGATCTGACGTCGGCGACCGAAACCATCAAGCCGATCACCTGTCCTTTCACCGGTGAGCAGCTCACAGCGGTGCCGGCGCTCAATCCGGACGTCGCGATAATCCACGCACAACGCGCGGATCGGCAAGGGAATGTCCAACTCTGGGGCCTGCTCGGCGTCCAGAAAGAAGCCGTGCTCGCCGCCCGGCGCAGCCTTGTCACCGTCGAGGAGATCGTGGACGAGCTGACCCCGGTGCCCGGCGCGATCGTCCTGCCGGGTTGGGCTGTCACCTTGGTCGCGCGGGTGACCGATGGTGCGCATCCGTCGTACGCGCAGGGGTATTCGGAGCGCGACAACGAGTACTACGCGAGTTGGGACGCGATCAGCCGTGATCGAGAGGTTTTCGAGCGGTGGCTCGTGGAGAACGTTCTCGACAGCGGCTCCACGGCAGGGAGCGAAGGATGAATGCGGTTCACATAGCCGACGTGACAGCGGATTCAGTCGAGCACTACACCAGCGATGAGATGATGACCGTCGCCGCGGCCCGTGCGCTGCGCGATGGTCAACGGTGCTTCGTCGGTATCGGATTGCCCTCGACGGCAGCCAATCTGGCGCGCGTCACCTTCGCGCCCGATCTGATCCTGATCTATGAGTCGGGGGTGCTAGGAGCGAAGCCGACACGGTTGCCCGCATCGATCGGGGACGGCATTCTCGCCGAGACGGCCGACGCCGTCATCAGTGTGCCGGAAGTCTTCAACTATTGGTTGCAGCCCGGGCGCATCGATGTCGGTTTCCTCGGTGCCGCACAGCTGGACAGGTACGCCAATATCAACACCACGGTGATCGGCGGAGACTACTCCCACCCGAAGGTCCGACTGCCGGGAGCCGGTGGCGCACCGGAGATCGCGGCATCCTGCGGTGAGGTCTTCGTGATCGTCCGACAGAGTGTGCGGTCCTTCGTGGACCGGGTCGACTTCATCACCTCGGTGGGACATGGGCGCGGTGCCGGTGAGCGCGCGCGGCTCGGCCTGCGTGGTGCGGGGCCGACCATGGTGATCACCGACCTCGGCGTCATGAGAACCGACGATCGTGGCGAATTGACCCTCACCGCACTGCATCCCGGTGTCACCGTCGATCAGGTGCGGGCGGCAACCGGCTGGGATCTGCAAGTTGCTGCGGATTTGGCGGCAACCGAAGCGCCGACGGGGACCGAACTTACGGCATTGCGCGCGCTGAAGGCAGCCAGATGACGGCCGCATTCGTCTACGACAATGTGCGAACTCCGTTCGGCCGCTATGCCGGTGGACTCAGCGGCGTGCGGCCGGACGATCTCGCCGCACATGTGTTGCGCGCCTTGGCGCATCGATCGGGACTCGATCCGGGCCGAGTCGACGAGGTCGTACTCGGTGCCGCCAACCAGGCCGGCGAGGACAACCGCAATGTCGCACGAATGGCGGCGCTACTCGCGGACTGGCCGACCTCGGTGCCCGCGAGCACCGTGAACCGTCTGTGCGGATCCGGGATGGATGCCGTCTTCCAGGCGTCGAGACTGATCGAAACCGGTGATGCGACCGTTGTTGTCGCCGGCGGTGTCGAGTCGATGAGCCGCGCGCCCTGGGTCCTGCCGAAGCCGACCAGGGCGTTCCCGGCGGGGAACGAGACGTTGTATTCGAGCACGCTCGGCTGGCGAATGATCAACCCCACCATGCCAACCCAGTGGACCATCTCGCTGGGGGAGAGCACCGAGTTGCTGGCCGCCAAGTATGGCATTACCCGCCTCGAACAGGACGAGTTCGCCGAGCGCAGCCACCAACTAGCCGCAAAGGCTTGGGACAGTGGATTTTTCGACGACCACGTCATTGCCGTTCCGGGTTCCACGGCGGCCCGTGACGAGTCGCTGCGCTCAGAGACGACTACTCGCAAGCTCGCGGCGCTGAAGCCCGCGTTCGACCCTGAAGGCACCGTCACCGCCGGTAATGCCTCACCGCTGAGCGACGGGGCCGCGGCACTGCTGATCGGGGACGAATCCGTCGCCGATCTCCTGCGGGAGCCGCCCCTCGCGCGGATCGCGGCACGGGGGAGCGCGGGTGTAGCCCCTGATCTATTCGGTGTCGGGCCCGTGCGTGCCGCGCAGATTGCCCTCGAGCGCGCAGGCATCGGCTGGGCAGACCTGGACGTGGTCGAACTCAATGAGGCCTTCGCCGCGCAATCGCTTGCCTGCCTTGCGAGTTGGCCCGAACTCGACAACGACATCGTCAACGTGAATGGCGGGGCCATCGCACTCGGCCATCCGCTCGGCGCTTCCGGAGCCCGCATCATTGGACAGCTTGCCCGCGAAATGCGTGCCTCCGGCGCCCGGTGGGGACTGGCGGCGTTGTGCATCGGGGTCGGCCAGGGCCTCGCCATTGTTCTGGAGGCGGCGTCATGACGTCTCGATATCCGACACCCGACCAGGGAAGGCTGACAATGACCGATCGAGGCGAACAGGGGATGAAAGTGCGGCGGGAAGTGCTCGGCGACGCGCACGTCGACCGAGCCGTCGCGAGAACGACCGACTTCACTCGCCCGTTTCAGGAATACATCACCGAGGCGGCTTGGGGCTCGGTATGGGCGCGAGAGGGATTGGACCGCAGGACACGCAGTTGCATCACCCTCGCGGTGCTCACCGCGCTCGGCTCCTACGAGGAAATCGCGATGCATGTGCGCGCCGCGATCACCAACGGGGTGACGCCAGCGGAAATCGCCGAGGTGCTGCTGCACACAGGCGTTTACGCCGGCGTACCCGCCGCGAACACCGCCTTCACCATCGGCCAGCACACACTTGGTCAGCTCGCGGACGAGGCCGCGGCGTCCCGCGGCTGACCGAACATGCTGTTCGCCTTGCTCGCCCGACATCGCGCGAGCAAGGCGAACACGGAGGGCACGGAATCGCTTCCTGGTGGCGGCGACCTTCGTGCCCAATCGCGGGAACACCGTCAGCCTTGGATCCCAGCGCCCTGGATCCCAGCACTGTCGCGGAGACGTCCAAAGAACTCGAGGCTGTGTGGGTCGGCGAGTGAATCGGGGCTCGCCACGGACTTCGGTGCTGCGCCCTGCAAGATCTTCTTGACCGGGATCTCGAGTTTCTTGCCGGTCAGCGTGCGGGGGATGACCGGCGCGCTGATGATCCGGTCTGGTACGTGGCGGGGGGAGAGTGCGCTGCGTACGGTGTCCCGAACGAGTTGGTGGAGATCCACCGTTGAATCGTCCGGGTCGGTGGGGACGATGAAGGTGACGAGCTCACCGTGCCCGGTGTCCGAGTCTTCCAGGTGTACCACCAGACTGTCGGCGATTTCCGGCAATTGCTCCAGGGTGGAATAGAACTCAGCGGTTCCGATGCGCACACCGCCGCGGTTCAGGGTCGCGTCGGAACGCCCGCTGATCACCGCGGAACCCCGGTCGGTGATCGTGATCCAGTCTCCCTGGCGCCAGATGCCGGGAAAGGTGTCGAACCAGGTGGCGCGGTATCGGCTGCCGTCGGTGTCGCCATAGAGGGCGACCGGCATGCCTGGAATCGGACCTGTGACCACCAGTTCGCCCTCGGCTTCGCGTACCGGTCGCCCGTCCGCGTCGAACGAATCGACCGGCACTCCCAAAGTGCGGCAGGAGATTTCGCCGGACCACACCGGACTCAACGGCGAACTGCCGACCAGCAGCGAACAGACGTCGGTGCCACCACTGACGGACCCGAGTTGAACGTGTGGGCCCAGCTGCTCGGAGACCCAGTCGTAGGCGGTCACCGGCAACGGCGACCCCGTGGACCCGATGAATCGCAGCGCGCTCAGATCCCCGGAGTCTCCTGGCTGAATGCCCGCCTTACGGCACGCCGTGAGATACGCCGCGCTTGCGCCGAAATGGGTGATTCGGTCGGATGCGACCAACCTCCAGAGGGCCGAAAGGTCAGGATGGCTCGGGTTGCCGTCGAACAATACGATTGTCGCGCCGGTCAACAGTGTGGAGACCACGGTGTTCCACATCATCCAGCCGGTCGTGGTGAACCAGAAGAATCGGTCGGTTGGTCGCACATTGAGCTGCAACGCACCGTCTTTGAGATGGGTCAGCAGCATCCCGCCGTGTCCGTGCACGATCGGCTTCGGCGATCCGGTGGTGCCAGATGAGAACAGCACATAGAGTGGGTGATCGAACGGCACACGGTCGAAGTTGAGCAGTCCGGGATGCGCGACGAATTCGGCCCACGACATCGTGTTCTCGAGGTCGGGTTCGTCGCCGAACAATGACGGCAGGCGGACCATGGTGGTGACCGACGGCAAACCGGCACGGATCGCGGCGAGTTCGTCGCGGCGATCGATCACGGCGCCGCCATAGACGTATCCGTCAACCGCGATCAGCACCTTGGGTTCGATCTGACTCAGTCGATCGAGTACAGCGCCCGTGCCGAATTCCGGTGCGCAAACCGACCACACTGCACCAAGTCCGGCGGTTGCGAGGAAGGCGATTACCGTCTCCGGCGTGTTCGAGAGATACCCGCCCACCCGATCGCCGCGGCCGACGCCCAAGCGGCGTAAGCCTTCCTGAGCGCGAGCGACCTGGTTCCGCAAGTCCCCGTAGGTGAGACGCCGGCTCGGGCCCCTCTGTCCGTGGGCGATGATCGCAAGCGTGGTATCAGGCTGGTCATGGGTCAGGGCGTGCTCGGCATAGTTGAGGCCGACATTGGGAAACCAGCGTGCGCCCGGCATCGTCGCGTCGGCCAACGCCGGTGCCGGCGTGCCGTCGGCTCGCACCCCGAAGAAGTGCCAAAGGTGGGTCCAGAATCGATTGGGGTCCGCAATCGACCATTCCCACAGTTGCTCGTAGTCGATCGAATCGGTCAACTCACCGTGTGAGCGCAGCCAGGTCATGAACCGGCCGATCTCGGTGATTCTGCTCGGATCCGGTTCCCACAGCATACGAGGAGCGTTACGGGACATATTGGTCACCGGCGCTCCTCTCGATCCTGCTGGGCGGCTTCCGGTGTCGCGGTGAAAGGCATAACTCGTACTCCAGAGGTGAAGGGGCTTCGCCACATTGAGTTCGCGGGCGTCGCGAGTGCGTGGCGGCATTCCCACTATCGGCTACCGAAGCCTCGAAGCCATCCGGCACTTTGTACGTCAGTTCCGTTCGTGAACCACACTGTGTCGGCACCGCCCCGGTTCGAGCGCTGGCGGTGCGGTCCGCGTCGATGGCCTTCGACCGAACATCTGTGGCGTGGAACGGCATAACTATCTGTCACATTGCCGCCTGCCGAGCCTGGGGGTCTGCACGTAGCGTCCGTAGGGCACCAAGTTGGACAGGGAGACTTTGCGATGAGTAAATACATTCGTCCGGTGGACTTCGGCCGTTTCGAGCACATCGGGTACGAATACCAGCATTTGTATGTCGGCGAAACTTGCCGCGTGATCGGGAGCAGTGTCGCCGCGGGTGGCGCCGCCCCGACACAACACACTCACGAGGTGGATCAGCTCTACTACGTCGTCGAGGGCGAGATTCATGTCGTGCTGGGCAGTGAAGAATTCGTTGCGGGACCCGATACGCTCGTCTACATCCCGGCCGGGACGCCCCATCACAATTGGAACGCTTCGGATGATGTGAACGAATTCCACTTCGAGGTGCTCGCTCCCGCGCCTTTCGCCGACGCACCGGCGTGGCAGCTGACGGACTCCACCGATGCGGGTGATCGGCCCTACTTCGTCAAGACATTCGGCGAACCCGACGGGGATGGCAAGGGCTGGGGCCGCACCATCCTCATCGACAAGACGGATCAGTGCGACTCGATGTTCCTCTACCGGGCCACCATTCCGCCGGGCGCGGCCGGGCCCGACCTCCACGTCCACCGGGACTACGACCAGTTCTACTTCATCCTCGAGGGGCAGCTCAACGTGCAGCTGGGCCTCGACGAGTTCGTCGCCGAGGCCGGCTCGCTCGTCGTCCTGCCCGCGGGCATGCCGCATCGGCAGTGGAACGCCAGCGACCGGCCGGAACGCCACCTGTCGCTGATCACTCCCGCGCCGGAACCCGGTGTGCCGGGCGACATTCCCGTTCACTTCGCGGAATTGGCCCGAGACCGGAACTGAGACGATGAGCCTACATGTCGCCATCATCGTCGGCAGTACGCGGCCGGGCCGCAAGTCCGAGTCGGTCGCCCGCTGGATCCATGAGAGCGCCCAGGGACGCGACGACGCGATCTTCGAAATCGTGGATCTCGACGACTGCGGACTTCCGCTGCTCGACGAGCCGCAAGCGGCCCGCAGCGGCGTCTACGCGAACGCGTACACCCGGGCATGGTCGGAGCGGATCGGAGCGTTCGATGCATTCATCTTCGTGACGCCGGAGTACAACGGATCGATCCCCGGGGTGCTCAAGAACGCCATCGATTTCCTGTACCACGAATGGTGCGGAAAAGTCGCGGCATTCGTCGGCTATGGATACCGCGGCGGTGCGCGCGCGATAGACCATCTTCGGCAGGTAATGAACGACCTGACCGTCATCGATGTGCCGACCGCGCTGGAGCTGTGCATCTTCGAGGACTTCAAGAATCACACGCTGTTCGTGCCGCGCGCCGAGCAGAGCGCGAACCTCGACGTGGTCTTGGATGAATTGATCGGACAGAGCGCGCTCGCGAAACCAGGACTGGCCGAATGATTATCGGAGTATTTGTGATATGAGCAACGGCCGGATCTTGACAACACATACCGGCAGCCTGCCCCGGCCTCCTGAACTGATCGGATTGTTCGGGAAGCAGGCCGGGGACACTGAACTACTGCCGTGTATTCGGAGCTCGGTGACCGATGTGGTCCGGCAGCAGGCGGCGAGCGGAATCGATATCGTCAACGACGGCGAGTTCGGCAAACCGGTACTCGGAGAGATCGACTACGCCGCCTTCACTCGATACCGCTACGAGCGGCTCAGCGGCTACACGATGGTCGAGATCGACGAACGAGAGCTTGCTGCCAGTGGCCGTGATCGGCGTGACTACGCGGATTTCTATGCTGCCGGCGAGGCGGCGATGAGCCCGAACGGCAAGCAGATCGTGGCACGGTGCGTCGGTCCGATCACCTACACCGGAGCCTCGAAGATCCAACGGGACATCTCGAATCTCGAGCAAGCTGTCCGGGATGCACGGGCACACGTGTCCGGCGCGTTCCTCTCGGCCATCGCGCCGCACGACCCGGATTCGCCCGGTGAGTACTACGCGACCGCCGAAGAGGAGGGCGATGCGCTCGCGGCAGCCTTACGCGAGGAGTACCGCGCGATCACCGGTGCCGGGATTTCGATCCAGATCGACGATGCCAGGCTGGCGGCCACGTTCGAAAGTAAATTCTCACTCGACTGGGATCTGAAGGGATTCCGGAAGTGGGCGGGCCGTCATATCGAGCTGATCAACTTCGCACTCGAAGGGATTCCGCCGGAACTGGTCCGGTATCACCTGTGCTGGGGCAGCTGGAAGGGGCCGCACAGCAGCGATATTCCCTTGGCCGAGGTAGTGGACCTGCTACTGCGGGTCAATGCGTCCCAGTATGTTGTCGAGGCCGCGAATCCACAGCATGAGCACGAGTGGGCGGTGTGGCGAGAGGTCACGCTTCCCGAGGGGAAGAAGCTCGTCCCCGGCGTGGTCACACACAAGACCAATGTCGTGGAGCACGTGGAGGTCGTGGCCCAACGCCTGACGCGGTACGCGGAGGCTGTCGGGCGCGACAACATCATCGCCGGTACCGATTGCGGTATGGGCGGCCGCATTCACCCGCAGTTGGCGTGGGGCAAGTTGCGGGCATTGTCCGAGGGGGCCCACCTGGCGAGTACGCGTCTCTGGTCCTGATCGGATACGCGATTCAGAGTTGGTGCCCAGCCGAGTAACAAGACCGTCGACGTCATCGAGGAATGGCTCCGGGATAGAAGGTGAGGTTGACCGTGGGTAAATCTTCAACAGGGCATGCCTGGCCCAAACCGAAAGACCCCGGAATCTCCGCGCGGTGGTCGTATCGGCTGCATTCGATATTGGTCCCGAACCGGCTGTACCGGTGGTTCGCGGAGCTGCTGGAGCGCAAGCCGCGAGCGTACCGGGCATTCACCGCGGTCGAGCGCGTCAGCAAGGAGAAGCTCTTCGGCTGCCAGATGTGCGGGCAGTGCGCGTTGCCGGTTACGGGGTATGCATGCCCGATGACCTGCCCGAAACAGCTGCGCAATGGGCCGTGCGGCGGTGTGTCCAGCGATGGCCGGTGCGAGGTGTACCCGGAGGTGCGCTGCGTCTGGGCACTCGGTTACGAACGAGCCGAGCGGGCAGGCCGCGCAACGGATTTCGATCTGCTGCAGTTGCCGGTCGACAACCGAGAGCGCGATCGCAGCTCGTGGGTGAATTACTGGCTCGGTCGCGACGACGATCTGGCAGTGACCGTCGAGCCGCGGCCGGCGCTCGTGTCGAAACCGGCACTGCGCCTGAGTATCGAGGTGATTTCTCGTTGACCGGCAAGGTCGAGAATTTCGGAGGTTTCCGGTGAGTTATGCGATCGAGGGTGGTGAGGCACCAAGTGCCCTGCGTTCTCTGCGGGAGATGATGTCGGGTCGAGATCACGCCTACGGCGGATGGTGCATGCTCCCCAGCGCGCTGGCGACCGAGATCGTCAGCGCCGCAGGGGCCGACTGGCTGTGCATCGATCTGCAGCACGGGCAGATCGACGAGGGCGAGATGCGGGCGATGGTTCAGGCCGCCGCGATACGCGGTACTCCTGCCGTCGTTCGAGTGCCATGGAATGAACCGTCCTCGATCATGCGGGCGCTCGACGCCGGTGCCGACGGGGTGATCATTCCGATGATCAACTCGGGGACCGATGCACAGGCCGCGGCGGAGGCCACGCGCTTTCCGCCGCGCGGCACGCGGAGCTGGGGGCCGTTGCGCCCAGCGATGACCTATCCCGGATACAGCCCGGAACTGGCAAACGAACTGGCAGTTTGTCTGGTGATGGTCGAAACCGTTGAGGCCGTAGCGAATATCGACGCGATTCTCGATGTCGCCGAGGTGGACGGGGTGTTCGTCGGGCCGAAGGATCTCGCCATCTCACGCACCGGCCACGTCGCGAATGCCATCGACTCGCCGGAGAGCCTGGAGATGTTCCGGAAGATCGCCGCAGCCTGCCGGGCCCGTGGGCTGGTCGCGGGCACTATTTGCGATACCGCCGAAGAGGTGCGGTTGTGCCGCGAGATGGGCTACTCGCTCATCGCATTGCGGCCGGATGCGGTGCTGCTCGGAGATTCCATGCGCCAACAACTTTCCGCCGTACGTGTAGATCGACCCGTGAAGGACGTGGTTTGACATGAGCAAGGTTGTCATCGGGATCGGCGCATCACATGCGACGATGGCCAACACCTACCTCGACAAGACCAAGGACCAGGTGCTCGCGCAGCGGTACATGTCGGGCATCCGAGAGGCGCATCGCCGGATCGGGGAGGCTCGGCCCGACGCGGTTATCGTGGTGGGGTCCAATCATTTTCAGGGCTTCTTCCTCGACCTGATGCCGGCGTTCACCATCTGTTTGGCCGAGGTCACCGGCAAAGGGGACGGCGGTACGCCGACCGGACCGTTCAATGTCGACTTCGAGCTGGGACGCAGTCTTGCGTGGGGGCTGCAGGAGCGAGACTTCGACATCGCGCTGTCGCTGCGTCAGGAAGTGGATCACGGGATCGCGCAGATGGTTCAGTTCTTCACCCCCGATCAACACGTCCCGATTGTGCCGCTGGTAGTCAATACGTTCACGCCTCCGTTGCCGGGGCTGCGCCGATGCTGGGCATTGGGTGCCGCAATCCGCGACATCGTCGAGAACGACGGTGCGGATCGGCGAATCGCGGTGATCGCCTCGGGCGGGTTGTCGCACACGTTGCCGTTCATCCCGAAGTGGTACGAGGAGCTCGGCGAGGACGAGCAGATGATCGTCGACGCACTGTATCGCGGTGCGCCACAAGAGGATTATCACAAGCAGCGCGTCGAGATCATGAAGAACGCGCAGCCGATCGTCAACGCGGAATGGGATGAGCAGTTTCTGCGCAGCATCGAGACCGGAGACTTCGAAGCGGTGCTCGCGCTGACGAATGAAGAACTGGAGGATCTCGCGGGTAATGGCGGACAGGAGATTCGCTCCTGGCTGGTCGCTGCCGCCGCGGCCGGTGGAGCGGGAAGCAAGATCTCGTATTCGCCTCTGACCGAATGGTTCACCGGCATGGGCGTGGCCGCGATGGGCGAGGCGGCGAGCCGATGAGCGGACTTAGGCTGACTCTCGCGTGCGATGCCTACGACCGCACACAGGCACTTCGCACAGGCGAGGTGAGAGCGGCTGGTATCGACCTGAACTACCTGTGCCTGCCGGTGGAGGAAACCTTTCATCGGATGATCAAGTACCGGGAGTTCGACGTCGCGGAACTCTCGCTGTCCAGCTACGTTCTCACACTCAACGACGACGAACCGCCGTTCATCGCGATTCCGGTCTTCCCGTCGCGCTCGTTCCGGCACAGCTGTGTCTACATCAATACCGCTGCGGGGATCGGTGAGCCGGAGGATCTGATCGGTCGGGTGGTGGGCGTGCCCGAGTACCAGTTGACCGCAGCGGTCTGGATCCGCGGCATTCTCGCCGACCACCATGGGGTCCCTTGGGATTCGGTGCAGTACCGGACGGGAGGGCTGCACGCCCCGGGACGGGCGGAGAAGATCGCTTTGAACCTGCCGGACTCGGTCGATATCGCGCCCATCCCCGAAGGTCGCACGCTGGCGGAGATGCTGGTGACCGGGGAGATCGACGCATTGCAGACGCCTCGTACGCCACAGCCGTTCAGGGACGGAAACCCAGAGGTGGCACGGCTTTTCGGAGACTGCCCGGCCGTGGAGGCCGACTACTTCGGCAAGACCGGAATCTTTCCCATCATGCATGTCGTGGTGATCCGACGGGAGGTATACGAGCAGAACCGATGGATCGCACGATCGTTGTACACCGCGTTCGAAGAGTCCAGGCGCCGGGTCATGGCACACCTCGACGACAACGCCGCGCTGCGCTGCATGCTGCCATGGCTCCCCGAGGAGGTCGCGCGGACGAGAGCCATTATGGGCCAGGACTATTGGTCGTACGGACTGGATCGCAGCGACCCCACACTCGCCCAGTTCCTGCGCTACTCCTACGAGCAGGGGCTGGCAGGACGACTGTGGGAGCCCGAGCAGCTCTTCGCCCCGGAAGCTGCGGAGCCGGTCATCGTCTGACCGAGCGTGCCGAGCGGTAATCGGCCTGGGCCCGGTGTGAAGTTTCCGCGGAAAGATCCGCGTGACTTTCGCACCGGGCCCTTCTTACGTAATGTCCACGCGTCATTCGGGAAGCGATGACATTGTGCGGTGGAAATTCCTGAGTCCGGCCGCTGTAATCTATTCCAGTCGCTGTAATGCATATCACAGAGCGACATCCTGAAATGAGGCGTCCGCATGACATCAATTGAAAAGTCCCGACAGTCGGTGAAGTTTGCCGTGATCGGGCTCGGTGGGCAGGGTACGGGTTTGGTTTCCCTCGCGCTCAACGAAGGGCATCAATTGCTCGGTGCTGTCGACATCGGCGATAAGGTCGGCAAGCAGATCGCCGAATTTGTCGATAATCCGCGGACGCCCGATGCGCTCGTCTATGAATCGATCGATGATCTGATCGATGACGTCGGTGCACCCGATGTCGTCCTGATCGCCGCCTCTATTCCGCTAGAGGAGGAGGTGAATATCTCGGAGCCTCTGCTGGCCGCGGGGATCAATGTCATCACCCTCGAAGCCGATCTTTTCGAGCCGCTCGGTGCGGCGGCCGAGCGGCTCGACGCCGCTGCGAAAGCCGGGGGTGCGACGATTCTGGCAACTGGCATCCAGGACATCTGGTGGTTGCATCTGCCGGCCTTGGGTGCGGCCGCCAACTCGCGTATCGAGCGAATCGAATTCCACGACATCGGTGACTTCACCGACCTGCCGCCCGAATCGGGTACCTACGAAGCCGGCATCGGTCTCGGTAAGGCGGATTTCGCGGTCTGGGCCAAGCCCCATCTGGAGAATCCGCCGGTGCAGGGCGCCCCACTGCGTGAACTGGCACGGATGCTCGGCTTCACGCCCGGTGAGACCACGCACAGGATCACTCCTATCGTGCGAGATACCCCGGTGCTGTGGCCCTCGGCCGAGCGCGAGTTGGCGCCCGGAACGGCGCTCGGCGCACTGTTCGAGGTCGAGTTCCCCACCGAGGAGGGGCCGGTGTTCTCGGGCACGCTGCGGTTCTCGATCCTCGATGAGGATGAACGGGACAACGGCAACGGATCGGTGAACTCGGTGCTCATTCGTGGTGACGTCGAGGTGAGGATGGTCTTTCCCAGCTTCGCGACTCTGCATCACGTCCAGTTCAGCCCGGTGCGGCGCATCCCCGACGTTCTCGCGGCGGCGCCGGGTCTGATCCGGGCCGCTGATCTACCGGCTCCGCGCTATTCCCACCCGGGCGACTGATGCCCGCATGTTGACGGGTGCATGCGCCTCCGAGGGGCACAAAGTGTCAGATCCTTTCGTTCTGATCACCTCGAATTCGGGCATTTCGTTGACTCGATGGAATCGCCCTGTTGCAATTGCAATGTCTGTCTGATGGCCACTGTTCGAAAAGACGACCTCTGCGGTTCGTATTCATGAAGGAGTTCTCGTGACCGTTTTGTATCTGGGATTCAAGGAAGGGCTGATGCGCGTCGATGTCGACGGCCGTCGCGCAAAAGCGAATTGGTGTTTCAGGAACGCCGAGACATTCTCTGTCGCAGTCGACCCGAAGGATTCGCGTTACGTCTACGCGACGACGATCGGTCAGGGTGTCTTCCGCAGCGATAACGGCGGTCGGACATTCGAGCAGACAATGGCCGGATTGAATTCGCCCTTGGTATTCGCCTCGTCGGTGAGCGCGTCCGAGCGGACCAACGCCGGTGGTGTGCTCTATGTCGGCACCATGCCTTCGGCCATGTACCGGTCCGAGGACGGTGGCCGGACCTTCCGTGAGCTCGAGTCGTTCCAGGACCTGCCGGGTCTGCAGGAGGCGGCCTGGCCTCCCACCCCGGCCACCCACATGATCCACATGATCGCGACGTCGTTCAATCGCGAAGCCACGGTGATGGCCGGTATCGAGCTCGGTGGCGTGGCCAGGAGCAACGACGGTGGCGAGACCTGGGAAAAGACCGAGGGCGGCGCCGACTGTCATCAGCTGCTGTTCCACCCCCTGGCACCTGATCGGGTGTACGAGTCCGACGGCGCGGGTTTCGTCGAATCGCGGGACAACGGCGACACCTGGGCACTCGACTTCACCGGTATCCCGGAAGAGTTCGCCTACTTCTACGACATGGCCGTCGATCCCGGTGACCCCGACAACGTGCTGATCACCACGGGATGGAACCAGTACCAGGCGCACGGCATCAACCCGTACGCCTACCAGAAGGGCTTCTACCAGGGAGCGTTCAACCGTAACGACACCCTCGCCGAGACCTACTCCACGATCTACCGCCGGCAGGGCGACAACGCCTGGAAGGAAGTCCGCGAAGGCTTGCTTGCGCCGCAGGGTCACGAACTGGGGCGCTTCGCGACTGCGGTCGGCGACGACAAGGGGACCCTCTACTACGTCACCATCCCCGGCGATATCTACCGCACCAAGGACGGTGGTGACACCTGGTCCAAGCTCGATGTCGAATACCCCGCCGACGCTGAGCAGCTCATGCTGCACGTCGCTCGCGCCACGAAGGAATGACCGATATGTCTGTTCGCGATGAGCTCGACAAGAAGTTCGCCGAGTTGGACAACGAGTCCAAACTCACTATCACCATGCTGGGCTTCTCTCAGTGCGCCGCTGGCTACAAGCGGTTTCTCGGCTTGAATCAGCTGCATCACAGTTACAGCTTCCTGTACACCGAGGAAGCGGTGTCCACCGCCGAGGCGACCGATCCGATCGTGGCGGAAAGCGTTGCGCAGCTGCGGGACCTGGTCAAGGAAGCCGTGGCAACGCCGCGGCCGTTCCACGACGAGGAGTTCCGTCCGGTAGGGGCTGCCTACGAACGGGACTTCCTGTGGAGTGACACGTTCGAAGAGCCGGTCTTCTACGACATTCGCCACGCGGCCCGTGACGGTCTCCGTGCGATCGAAGCCAAACTCCCGCCGCGCGCTTGATCGAACCCGATGGAAACAGCACCCGCCGCACCACATGATCGTCGGTACGGCGGGCGCTTGTTTCGTGCGCATCGGACCGCTTGCGGGAGTGGGTATCTCGTGAGACGTCGATGCTGTGTCCGGGGGAATTAGGGCGAAAGCATCCCTCGACCAATGAAATTCGCATAGGACCGCCATGCGAGCGCGCGATCGTGTGGTCAGCAATGAAGACCACGAGGAGTTTCTCGATGACATTGGCCGCGACACGGGAGTTGACCGTGACAGCGAAGGACGAAATCGCGGACGGTGTGGTGGCATTGACGCTGGCACATCCCGACGGCCTTCGACTGCCGGATTGGGCACCGGGAGCGCACCTGGACCTGATCCTGCCCAACGGGATGACCCGGCAGTACTCGTTGTGCGGAAATCGCTGGGATGCCTATCGATATCAGATCGGTGTGCTGCGGACGCCGGACGGCCGTGGTGGCTCCGCGTACGTCCACGACACGCTCACCGTGGGCGACTCGGTGGCCGTAGGCGGTCCACGAAACAACTTCGTTCTGGTCCCCGCGGCGCGGTACCTGTTTCTGGCCGGCGGCATCGGGATCACGCCGATCATGCCGATGATCGCCCAAGCCGAACTTCTCGGATCCGCATGGCGATTGTGCTACGCGGGGCGGCAGAGGCGCACTATGGCTTTCGCCGATGAGCTTGCGGCCTACGGGGACAACGTGGTCCTACAGCCGAGTGATGAGTTCGGACGACTCGACCTGCGTCGATGGCTGCAGGCGACGTCCTCCGAGACGGTCGTGTACTGCTGCGGCCCGAGCAACATGGTCGATGCGGTGCGGGAACTGTGCGTGGAGTGGCCCGCTGGTCGGCTACGGATCGAACGTTTCGTGCCGAAGGTCGGCGGGCCGGTGACAGCCAATCGTGCGTTCGACGTCGAATTGCGGCGGTCGGGATTGGGCATCACGGTGTCGCCGGGACAGTCCGTACTCGAGGCCGTCCAGCAGGCCGGGGTCGGGGTTCTGTCCTCCTGCGGACAGGGTGTCTGCGGCACCTGCGAGACGACCGTGCTCGCGGGGGAGCCCGACCACCGGGACTCGATTCTCGACGATTCCGAACGAGAGGCAGGCAACTGCATGTTCATTTGCGTCTCGCGATCGCGCTCGGACCGACTGACTTTGGATCTGTGAAGGAGTAACGATGACGACGATCAGTCCGCCGGTCAGTGATATCGATCCGTTCGCGCTCGACGTGCTCGAAAGCCCATGGGAAATGCACGCGACGCTTCGAGCCACCGGTCCGGTGGTGTACTTGAATCGCTACAACGTGTATGCGATGGCTCGGTACGAGCAGGTGCACGCCGCCCTGGTCGACTGGCAGAGTTTCGAGAGTGGCGCCGGCGTCGGGCTGACCAACTTTCGGCACGAGAAGCCATGGCGCCCACCGAGTCTGCTGCTCGAGGCGGATCCGCCCCGGCACGACGCGCCTCGAAACGTATTGGCCCGAATCATCGGCCCGCGAGCGCTGAGGTCGTTGTACGACCAATGGTGCCGTGCCGCCGAGGAACTGGTGGACGAGACGCTGGACGCCGATGAGATCGAGATCGACGCGGTGCCGCAACTGGCTGCGGCCTTTCCACTGCGGGTGTTTCCGGATGCGGTCGGGCTGCCGAAAGAAGGGCGTGAGCATCTGCTCCCCTATGGCGGCTTCGCCTTCAATGCCTTCGGCCCGCGCAACGAGTTGGTCATCGACGGTGAGCGTGACATCACCGGACACATGGCCTGGGTGAATGAACAATGTGCGCGGGACAAGTTGGACGATGTCGGTTTCGGTGCCCAGATATGGTCTGCCGCAGATCATTTCGACGTCAGCCACGAGCAGGCGCCGTTACTGGTCCGTTCGTTGCTGACAGCTGGAGTGGATACCACGGTCAATGGCATCGCGGCCGTGCTCTATGCGTTCGCGACCAATGGAGATCAGTGGCAACGGATGCGTGCGCGGCCGACGCTCGCCCGCACCGCGTTCGATGAGGCGGTGCGCTGGCAATCACCGGTGCAGACCTTCTTCCGCACGGCGACAGCCGATATCGACCTTGGGACGGCGGTGGTACCGAAGGGCGAGAAGATTCTCATGTTCCTCGGCGCGGCCAATCGTGACCCGCAACGGTGGTCCGACCCGGATCGGTTCGACCTCGACCGTGATCCGTCCGGGCATGTGGGCTTCGGCATGGGCATCCATCAATGCATCGGCCAGCATGTGGCGCGGCTGGAAGCGACCGCGTTGCTCACCGCGCTGGTGGCGCGTGTCGAGAGCTTCGAGTTGGCCGGCCCGGCCAAGGTGCGGCCGAACAACACGCTGCGTTCTTGGGACCGGTTGCCGCTGCGGATCAGACGGGTCCGCGCATGAGGAATCGCGACGATTCCGGTCGTCCGACGACGACGTCCGCGCGGGGCTCCGCCGCCGCGACGGCTCCACGGCACGATCCACTCTCCGGGAGGCAGTGGCATGGCAATTCCGAATAGGTTGCGGGTTCCGGGGTTCCGACACGACCCGGCCGGTACGCATCCCCCCTTGGACTCACCCGGCTACGGGTCGACGAAGCTTCGGCATCCACAGCACCCGCTGGTGCTTCTCCCACATCGGTTGACCGAGATCACCGGTCCGCTCCTCGGCCCCGGCCGGATCGATCCGATGGATGCCGATCTGACCGCGCAACACACCGGTGAACCCCTCGGCCAGCGGATCGTCGTCTTCGGTCGTCTGCTCGACGGCGACGGTCGACCGATTCCGAACTCGCTGATCGAGATCTGGCAGGCGAATGCGAGTGGCCGCTATCGGCACACCGGCGATCGGTGGCCCGCGCCTCTGGATCCGAACTTCGCCGGTGTCGGCCGGGCATTGACCGATGCCAACGGGCGGTACGAGTTCACCACCATCAGGCCCGGCGCCTACCCGTGGCGCAACCACGATAACGCCTGGCGTCCGGCGCACATTCATTTCTCGGTGTTCGGCACCGCGTTCGTCCAGCGCTTGGTGACCCAGATGTACTTCCCGGACGATCCGTTGTTCGGACAGGACCCGATCTTCAACGCCGTTCCGGAAGCCGCACGGCCACGGCTCATTTCGCGGTTCAGCCTGGAACGCACCACTCCGGAATGGGCGTTGGCCTTCGAGTTCGACATCATCCTGCGCGGCCGCGCCGCCACTCCGTTCGAGGATCCACACGATGAGTGACCGTTTGTTCGAGGCGACGCCGTCGCAGACTGTCGGGCCATACCTCCACATCGGGTTGAGCTGGCCCGATGGCCGTTACGTGGTGCCGGTGCGCACGCGCGAGTCGTTCTGGATTCGTGGTCACGTCTTCGACGGTGCCGGTGAGGCGGTCCCCGACGCCCTGGTGGAGACATGGCAGGCTGATCCCAGCGGGAGGTTCGAACACCCTGACGACCCGCACCCGGCGGAGGAGAAGTGGCGGGGTTTCGGCCGAAGTGACACCGTCTCCGGGAATTTCGCCATTCGCACGGTGATGCCAGGGGCCCTGCATGGGTACGGCGGTGTCCAGCAAGCACCTCATATCGATGTATCGGTTTTCGCGCGCGGCCTCCTGCACCGTTTGGTGACGCGCATCTACTTCCCGCACTTCGAAACCGCGAACGCGGCTGATCCGGTATTGACCGCGCTCGAGCCGGACCGGCGACAGACGCTCATCGCGGTGCCCGAGTATGGCGGATATACCTTCGACATCCACCTCCAGGGTGAGCGAGAGACAGTGTTCTTCGATGTCTGAGCTGTTCGATCCGATCGTGGCCACCGGACCCGTCGCCGCAGCGACCGGCGACGTCGCGTGGCTGCAGGCCATGCTCGATGCGGAAGCAGCGTTGGCTTGGGCGCAGGCCGACGTGGGGGTGATCACGGCGGCGCAAGCCGAGGCAATCGCCGCGGCTTGCCGTGCCGAGCTGTACGACGTGGGCGAAATCGGGCTGGCGGCAACAGGAGTCGGTAACCCGGCTGCCGCGCTGGTTCGCGCACTGACGGCGAGCGTCACCGATGTGGACGCCGCGGGCGAGGTGCACCGAGGCGCGACCAGTCAGGACATTCTGGACACCGCAGCCATGCTGGTCGCAGGCCGCGCCATCGATGCGTTGTTCGAGGATCTGACGGCCGCTACCGACCTGCTCGCAGCTTTGGCCGAACAGCATGCCTGTACCCCCCAAGTTGGGCGTGGCCTGCTCCAGCATGCGCTACCGGTGACCTTCGGGCTCACCGCCGCCGGATGGCTCTCGGCGCTGGATTCGGCGGCGGTCCGACTGACCGATGTTCGAAACCACGGTTTGGCAGCCCAATTGGGCGGTGCCGCAGGGACATTGGCGTCGCTGGGGGACGACGGTGCCGCGGTCCTGACGGCCTTCGCGCGGCGGCTCGGGTTGGCCGCCCCCGAAATCCCGTGGCACACCGACCGCGGCCGAATTGCCGATCTGGCCGGCGCACTGGGCTCGCTGACGGGGGCCGTCGCGAAAATCAGTCGCGACATCACGCTGTTGTCCCAGAACGAGATCGGTGAGGTCGTCGAGCAGGCCGACGGTGTCGGCGGATCTTCGACGCTGCCGCACAAACGCAATCCCATCGCTGCGGTGGCCGCTGCCGCTGCCGCCGCGCAGACCCCAGGGCTGGTCGCGAATCTACTTGCCGCCGCGGTGCACGAGCACTACCGCGCCGCCGGATCCTGGCACGCGGAATGGTTGCCTTTCGGACAGCTACTGCGGAGTGCCGGCACCGCCGTGCACTGGTTGCGAATCAGCCTGTGCCGATTGCAGATACACCCGAATCGAATGCGGAGGAATCTGGTCGACACCGGCGGTCTGCTGCTGGCCGAAAGGGTCACGACCGCGCTTCTTCCCGCAGTCGGCAGACTGGTGGCGCACGACCATGTCACCGGGTGCGCGCGCCGGGCAATCGAAACCGGAGCCGCGTTCATCGACTTGCTCGCCGGCGATCCGGTGATCGGCGCGCACCTCGACCGTGCCCGGCTCGAAGCCCTGTTGGAACCGTCCGGGTACCTCGGGAGCACCCGAATCTTCGTTCGACGTGCGATCCTGGCCTACCGGACACGGTCCATGTCGTCGGCCGCCCGACGCGATGATGGCGCGGTCCATGTCCAAGGTGACGTGCACGGCGACGAGCATGGCGCCCCGGTTCTCCTGATGAACGCGCTCGGTAGCGACCGGACTATCTGGGACGCGTATGTAGAACCATTGGCGGACAAAGGGTTCCGCGTCATTCGCCATGACATGCGCGGCCACGGCGATTCGCCGGTCCCTGCGGGCCCTTACGCGCTGTCCGACCTCGGGGGCGATGTGGTCGCTCTCATGGACCGGTTGGGCGTGGATACGGCGCATGTGGTCGGCATATCGCTGGGCGGTATGACCGGTCTCTGGCTCGCCGCCAATCATCCGGACCGCGTCCGCGGCGTTGTCGCCTGCTGCACGTCCGCAAAACCCGGTAACGCGCAGATGTGGCGCGATCGCGCGGCCCGAGCACGCGGTGAGGGTATGGCACGCATAGCGGACGAGAGCGTCACGCGGTGGTTCACACCGGAATGGCGCGCGACGAATCCTGAAATTACAAGGCACATGCGAAATCTCACAGCGGACACGCCCGCCGAGGGATATGCGGCGTGCTGCTCGGTCTTGGCGGAGCTGGACCTCACCGAGGATTTGGCCCGCATCGCCGCCCCGACGCTGGTGATCTCCACCGCGGAGGACCCGGCGTTCGCGACGGACCACGGACGCCGGATCGCCGCGGGTGTTCCGGGAGCGCGTTTCGAGCTCATCTCCGAGGCAGGGCATTTGGGGACGATCGAGCAGCCGGACCGATTCCTGCGATCGATCATCGAACAGCTGAGTCGGGACGATCGGTGAGTTGATGCCGGATTCGATCGAATCCGGCATAGACGTTCATGGTGTCGCCGCGTAGGAAGGCCACGAGGGTGAGGCCGGACTCCGCGGCCAGGTCGACCGCCAAGGAACTGGAGGCCGAGACAGCGCCCAGTATCGGGATGCCCGCCATCACGGCCTTCTGCACCAGTTCGAACGATGCCCGCCCGCTGACGATCAGTACGAGATCGTTGGCGGGCATGAGGTCCTGGAGCACGGCCCAGCCCAGGACTTTGTCGACCGCGTTGTGCCGGCCGATGTCTTCGCGAACCGCGAGTAGCGTTCCCTCGGCCGTGAAAAGCCCGGCGGCGTGCAGACCCCCCCGGTGGCTTTGAAAACCCGCTGGTGTGTACGCAATTGGTCGGGTAGTTCGGCCAAAGTGGTGCTGTCCATCGTGATGCCACCGGCGGGAACCGGGTATCGGGTGCGGGTGCGGATGTCATCCAGTGCGGTTTTGCCGCACAGGCCGCAAGCTCCGGTGGTGACGAAATTGCGGGCCGACACCGGGACCGGGGTACGCAGCTGAACATCGAGCACGTTGTAGTCGTTCTGACCGTCCCGGTCGATGCCCGCACAATAGCGGGCTCCCGCCACATCGGCGGCGGTGCCGATCATCGCCTCACTCAGGAGGAAGCCGTGCGCCAGTTCGATATCGCTGCCGGGTGTGCGCATGGTGACGGTCAGCGACTGTCCGTCGAGGCGTAGCTCGAGTGGTTCCTCGACCGCGAGGGAATCGGGGCGCTCGACAATGTGACCGGGGGAGAGCCGACGCGTCCGCTTGCGCGCGATGACTCTGCTCATGCGGGCTGCTTCGTATGGACGTGCGGTACCACTCGGATGGTTATCGCCTTGGACACCGGGGTATTGGATCGGTCCGCAACGTGGTCCAGCGGAACCAGCGGATTCGTCTCCGGATAGTATGCGGCCGCGTTGCCGCGTGGAGTGGAGTACTCGACGATGCGGAAGCCCGTCACTCTGCGTTCTGTCCCGTCGGTCCACTCGGAGACCAGATCCACCAGATCCCCACTCGCGAAACCGAATTCGACGATGTCGTGCGCCGACATCAGGACAACTTTGCGGCCGCCGCGCACGCCACGGTAGCGGTCGTCCAGGCCGTAGATGGTGGTGTTGTACTGGTCGTGGCTGCGCAGAGTCTGCAGAATCAACCGACCCTGCGGCACCGGGACCCAGCTCAACTGGTTCACCGCGAAGTTGGCTTTGCCGGTAGTGGTGGGGAATTCGCGCGCATCACGTGGTGGATGCGGAAGCTGGAAGCCGTTGCGGCGGCGGACTCTCGCGTTGTAGTCCGCGCATCCGGGCACCACCCGGGCGATCGCATCGCGGATGATGTCGTAGTCCTTTCGGAAATCACTCCATGGCACGGGATGATCCGGGCCGAACAGCTCCTGCGCGAGTTCGCAGACAATGGCGACTTCGCTGCGGAGGTGATCGCTGACCGGCGTGAGCCTTCCGGTGGACAGATGCACCATCGACATCGAATCTTCCACCGAGACCTGCTGTTTCACTCCCTCGTGGAGATCCAGATCCGTACGTCCGAGGGTGGGCAGGATGAGTGCGGTCCGGCCGTGCACAATGTGGCTGCGGTTCAGTTTCGTCGACACGTGAACGGTCAGTTCGCAATTGCGCAGGGCGGCTTCCGTGACCTCGGTGTCGGGGGTCGCCGCCGCGAAATTGCCACCCATCCCGACGAACACGGTGGCGCGGCCGTCGCGCATGGCGCGGATGGCGTCGACGGTGTCGTAGCCGTGTATGCGTGGGCTGACGATACTGAACTCGCGGTCCAGCGCGTCGAGGAAGTCGTCGGGCATCTTCTCCCACACTCCCATGGTGCGGTCGCCCTGGACGTTGGAATGGCCGCGGACCGGGCAGACGCCCGCACCCGGTTTGCCGATCATGCCGCGCAGCAACAGCAGATTGGTGGCCTCTTCGATGGTGGCGACGCCGTGTTTCTGCTGGGTCAGCCCCATTGCCCAGCAGAGAATGATTCTCTTCGATTCGGCCACAAGCGTTGCGGTGCGGCGAAGGTCGTCGTCGGTGAGTCCGGTGGCGTCCAGGATGGTGTCGAGATCGACTGCGCGCATGCTCTTCTGGTACTCGGCAAAGCCGGCGCAGTGCGTGTCGACGAATTCGCGGTCGACCACGGTGCCCGGCGCAGCGTCCTCGGCTTCGAAGAGCAGCTTGCCGATGCCCTGGAACAGGGCCATATCTCCGCCCAGGCGGATCTGTAGGAAGTCGTCGGCGATATCAACGCCTCCGGCAAGCCCCTTCACCGCCTGCGGATCGCGAAAGCCGAGCAATCCGGTCTCCGGCAGCGGATTGATCGCGACGACCTTGGCGCCGTTTGCTTTCGCACTCGCCAATGCGCTCAGCATACGGGGATGATTGGTGCCCGGATTCTGGCCCGCGACAATGATCAGATCGGCGATGCCGAAGTCGTCGATGGTGACCGAGCCCTTGCCGACCCCGATGGAACCTGTCAGCGCGGTACCAGAGGATTCGTGGCACATATTGGAACAGTCCGGCAGGTTGTTGGTGCCGAAGCTGCGCGCCAGGAGCTGATAGAGGAACGCGGTCTCGTTGGCAGTCCGGCCGGACGTGTAGAACAGCGCTTCATCCGGGGAATCAAGGTCGCGCAGATGATCCGCGATGATCCTGTAGGCGTCGGCCCACTCGATGGGCGAGTAGTGAGTCTCGCCGGGGCGCAAGGCCATCGGGTGAGTCAGACGGCCTTGCTGGCCCAGCCAGTAGCCGGATTTCCCGGCCAGCGCCTCGACCGAATGCTCGGTGAAGAACTCTGGGGTGACCGTGCGCAAGGTCGCTTCCTCGGCGACCGCCTTGGCGCCGTTCTCGCAGAATTCGGCCGGCCTCCGATGCCCCGTCGGCTCCGGCCAGGCACAGCCGGGGCAATCGAAGCCGTTTACCTGATTGACGCGGGTCAAAGTACGTGTTGTCCGGACGACGCCCATCTCGCCGATCGCGCGATTCAACGCGACTGTCACTGCTGTCACACCGGCCGCGAGTGTCTTCGGTGCGGTGATC
The DNA here is from genome assembly GCF_042755705.1 of Nocardia sp. NPDC059154. Lineage (NCBI taxonomy): Bacteria > Bacillati > Actinomycetota > Actinomycetes > Mycobacteriales > Nocardiaceae > Nocardia > Nocardia sp. NPDC059154. Next base: position 24,759 of record NZ_JBHZCS010000033.1, on the reverse strand, counting down.
GTTGTCGCCGTCTCGTCGATATCGTGCTGTGGTGCTGCGCGGCGCATCAGGTGAATTCCTTTCCGCCCGATTGGGTTCAGTGCCCTCTGGCAATCCACTCGGCGAGTCGTGGCGACTCCACGCCGAGTGCGGTCGTACCGCCGTGGCCGGTGTACACCAGGGTCTCCTCCGGCAGTGCGAAAAGCCGGTCGCGGATCGAGCCGATGATCGTCGGGAAGTCGGAGTACGAGCGCCCGGTAGCGCCGGGTCCACCCGCGAACAGGGTGTCGCCGGAGAACAGGACGCCGACCTCCGGCAGATGCAAACATGACGATCCAGGCGAATGTCCCGGTGTATGGATCAACTCGAGTTCGGTCCCGGCCACGGCGATTCGCTGCCGGTCTACCAGGTCGCGGTACGGGTGACCCGCGTGGGTCAGCTGCCACAACACATCGTCACCCGGATGCAGCAGAATCGGCGCGTCCAACTCGGCAGCGAGCTCCGGTGCCACCGTGACGTGATCGTTGTGACCGTGCGTACAGACGATCGCGGCGACATGCCTGTTCCCGATCACGTCGATGATCGGCTCGGCGGCATGGGCCGCGTCGATGACGATCACCTCGGAATCGTCACCGACGAGCCAGATGTTGTTCTCCACCTCCCAGGTGCCGCCATCGAGCTCGAACGTCCCTGCGGTGACAACGCATTCGATGCGAAGGTCGCTCACAGCACGACCACCGAGCGGAGCACATCGCCGGAATGCATGGTGTGGAAGGCCTTTTCGACATCGTCGAGGGCGATCCGTTCGGTGACGAAGCTGTCCAGCGGCAGTCTGCCCTGTAAGTGCAGGTCGATCAGCGTGGGGAAGTCGCGTTCGGGCAGGCAGTCCCCGTACCACGACGACTTGAGTGAACCGCCGCGCGAGAAGAAATCGATGAGCGGCATTTCGAGCGTCATATCGGGAGTCGGCACGCCGACGAGCACGACGGTGCCGGCCAGGTCGCGAGCGTAGAACGCCTGTTTCCATGTTTCAGGCCGCCCGACAGCATCGATGACGACATCGGCGCCGAAGCCGCCGGTGATCTCCTGAACCAGTGCGACAGGGTCGGCGTCGGTCGCGTTGATGACGTGTGTGGCACCCAGTTCCTGGGCCCAGAGGAGCTTCCTTTGGTCGCGGTCTATGCCGATGATCGTCTTCGCACCGGCCAAGCGGGCGCCGACGATCGCCGCGTTGCCTACCCCACCGCAGCCGATCACCGCGACCGAGTCGTCCCGGCTGACCTGACCGGTGTTCACCGCCGCGCCCAGGCCGGCCATCACACCGCAGCCGAGCAGCCCCGCGACCGCCGGATCCGCTGCCGGATCGACCTTGGTGCACTGCTTTGCATGGACGAGGGTCTTGTCAGCGAAGGCGCCGATGCCCAGGGCGGGAGTGAGCGGGGTGCCGTCTTCGAGCGTCATTTTCTGGGCTGCGTTGAACGTGTCGAAGCAGTACTGCGGACGACCGCGGCGGCACGCCCGGCAGCTGCCGCAGACAGCGCGCCAATTGAGGACCACGAAATCACCGGGGGCGACGGAATCGACACCGGCACCGACACTTTCGACCCTCCCTGCTGCTTCATGGCCGAGCAGGAATGGGAAGTCGTCATTGATACCGCCGTCGCGATAGGTGAGGTCGGTGTGGCAAACGCCGCACGCGGCAACCGCCACGACTACCTCTCCGGGACCCGGGTCAGGTACTACGATCGTGCTGGCCTCGACTGGTGCGCCCTTCGCACGGGCGATGACGCCCCGAACCCGTTGTGGCATTTGTCCTCTTCCCTGTTGCGTGCAGATCGCGATACAAGCATGTGAATGCTTCAGCGACGCTACTGCCGACAACGGGGCCCGCGCCCGATGCGAATAGCACGGACTGCTGAACCGAATTCTTGCCGCCCCGTCTATTGACGGCCGCGCCTCTTCATGCCCGGGCTGCGCCGAGACCAGTCGGAACACCGGTCAGGCTGGACGGCAACAGTCGTTGAAGCGCTTCGAGCTGTGCGCGCATGCGCGGAATCTGGCTCTGCCCAAGCACAATACGCTCGTAGGCGATTCCGTCGGCGAGTGCGGTGAGCAACTCGACCGTCCCCTGATCTGCCGACTGCCCCGCCGACACCAGGGCCGCCGCGGTGAACCGCCGAATTTCCGCGTAATACTCCTCGGCCGCTCGGTGCAGGGACGGGCGATGGCGAGCACCTACCAGCACCTCGAGCTCGAACTGTGTGTACTCCAGCTCCCCCTCGATGGTGGCGGCCAGCATGTCGATGAGGCCCTGAAATCCGCTTGCCTCCTTCAGCCGCTTGGCATGCACCTCGTAGACCACCCCCAGGGCGTTCTCGAAGACATCGTCCAACGAGGTGAAATGGTGTCGAACCAGCCCGACGGCGACCCGGGCCTCCTGCGCTAGTGAGCGGTAGGTGCACTTACTCAGGCCCTCTCGGGCAACCAGTCTGATAGCGGCGTGCAGGATCGCTTGTCGGCCTTCACCGAATGGGACTGCGCGGTCGGACTCGGTCATCGTTCCCCCTTCGAGATCCTCGTGCGGTACTGGTCACCTGTTCACAATAACTGAACGCTTGTGCGGTTTGTGCTCTTGCATACGGCACCGCCGCCGATGTCGACACTGCATCGACGACATCGGCGGCGGTGGCTCCAGCTCAGAAGGCTCCGTTGGGGTTGGCCATGGCCGCTGGAAGTGGTTGGACCACGTCCCAGTGTTCGGCGATCAGGCCGTCCTCGTCGAGCCGGTAGATATCCACTACCGCGAAGCCGGGTTCGGTGGGACCCGTCTTCCAATGGGTGTGCGCGACAACATGATCCGAATCGGCAATGATGCGATGGACCTCCAGTGTCGCGTCGGGGAATTCCGCGAGCATCTTTCCGATGTCGCTGACGAAGCCCTCGCGGCCGTTCGCGGAACCGATCGGGTTGTGCTCGATGTAGTCCTCGCGCAGGAATGTCGCGGTGGTCGCGAGATCTCGGTCGGAGAATGTGCTGCGTAGGAATTGGGCAATGCGGACCTTGCCGTCGAGGGTCATTGCTGTGCTGATCCTTCCTGTTGTGGATTGCGTTCGCCCGCACGAATTTCCACCTCGAGGTGGTTCATCGCCGGTGGGAGTGGACAGGTGGTGAAGCTGGTGAAAGCCGCGTCGGGGTTCACTGCTCGATTGAAGTCGAGTTGCACGGCGCCATCCGCGGTAGGTGCGTCGAGTGCGATCGAGCGGCCCGCCGCATGGGTGGTAACCCCATTGGTCGGGTCGGAGAACAGCACACGAGGTCCGTCGGGCTCGTCGAACACGACCAATCGCTGAGGGCGGTCCTCGAGGGTGAACTCGATCAGGCCTACGGCCGTGAGGCGATATTCGAGCCCACCTACGGCGGTCTCCGTTCTCATTGTCGCCGGCTTGGCGTACGGCACGAACTGGCCCGACACAACCCAGTTCGGGTCCGGGGCATAGGAGGGTACGCCCGCGAATTCGGCGAGCGCTGGGGCTTCCGGATCGTGAACGCGTACGAGATAGCGAGCATCCCGGCAGGTCACTTCGAACACCCGATTCCTGTGCTGGACATCGTGTCTCGGCCCTCCGTCGACAGGTCTGATGATTTGCACGCCCGCGATGCCGGTGCCGTTGTAGAAGAGTCGGTCGACGGGGCCGGCGGTGATGAAGACCTTCTTGTCGGTCACCCACCAGGTGCCGGGAATACCGTCGAGCCGTTCGGGCTGGTCGGTGAGCCAGTGCAGGTCGGTGACGCCGAGAGGGCCGAGCGGGTCCCGCAGGTGGTGATCCCGGGTGTGGCGCCACTGCGTCCAGGCGGTATCGAATGCGGTGATGATGTCGGTCGTCATGGCGATCTGGCCCCTTTGTCCGCCTCGTCGTTCAAGTCGCTGCGCCGACGCTACGGGCACTTGTGTTGGAGAGCGGATGACAATGTGCCAGATGTTTCTGTCATGATTTCGTCCTCGCCCCTATGGTGTGTAGTGGCGCACACTCGTGCAGTCGTCGCCGTCATAGTGTGCCGTCGAATTCGCTGTAGAACAGGCACTTTGTTTGTTTCACCGGACACGCCGAGCTGGCAAGCTGTGCATGCGGCTGCTCAACGGAGAGCGTGCCGACGACGTCGAGTTTCATCCGAATCGATCTGGTTATTCGGGCCGGCCCCAACGATGTGGTCGGGACGTCGGAAGATATATGTACACGAGAAAACAACAGCTATGACTATGGGCTCGCGCGGAACAGCATCGAGCGGTATCGATCGGCATGATTCGTCGGGATTCGAGCGTGAAATCGTGTCCTTCGCGCAGAACTGGGTTCCGTTCGGCGGCGTGCCGTGTGACGAGACATTTATTCGGTTCGGCATGACGGAGCGCCGTTTCATCGAGAAACTTTGGCAGATCGTCGATCAATCGGAATGTGCTGATTTGCATCAGCTTCTATCTGGGACATATTCTCGCCAATAGTGCGGAGGTGCCGGTGGTCAGTATGAGGCGCAATGACATTTCGCCGATTCCGACGGAGGTCGATGTCAAGGTCGGCGTATTGCAGAACGGTCGGCGAAAATACTACGCGGCATGTGTGACCGCGGCGTTGGTGTTCGTCCAGGAATGGCGTCGACTGTACGGCTGCGGAAATCTCGTCGAGGTCTGCGCTCAACCGGCCGAAGGTCTCCCTCGGCTACCATGCGAACGTCTGTATTTGCAGCCTTGACGTGGCATGCTGCAGCAAGAATCGTCCCGGCGCCTGACATGTTGGGGGTAGGTGGCGGGCATGATTCCTGTCACTGTGCACGCTGTCGTCGGCTGTGGATGGTCGTACCGTCCATATGTCAATTCCATCCTCGGAGAGGAAAACTGTGCCTCAGGAAATCAATAGTTCGATGATCAGCGTCGATGGGCTGACCGCCTATTTATCTCAGCCCGTGGGCGGGTCCCGTGCCGGAATGCTGTTGCTGCCGATGATCACCGGAATTGCCGAACAAGTGCGCGACTGGGCCGACGAATTGGCTGCTTCCGGTGTCACCGCGCTTTCGTGGGATCCCTGGGAAGGCCGCCCTGGCGCCGATGAGACACCGGCGAACGAGCTCTTCGGGTGGATGAGCCAACTGGACGACGCCAAGTGCCTCAGTGACCAGACGCGATTGCTCGATTACCTTCACGACGGTCTCGGCTGCGAGCGGGTGGGTGTCATCGGCTGGTGCATGGGCGGGCGATTCGCGCTGCTGCTCGCCGGACAAGACAACAGACTGGCCAATGTTGTCGCCTACCACCCGACGGTGCCGGCGGCACCCGCGCCGAACCACACACTGGATGCGGTCGAACATGCCGCCAAGATTCAGGCCCCGGTCATGATGCATTACGCAGGTGCCGACGCGATCGTTCCGGTGGAGAGCCTCCATCGGCTGCAATCGGCTCTGAACGGGCGTGACACCGGCGCGAGCATCGTCCATGTCTACCCGGGAGCGGGGCATGGGTTCAGCGCCAGGGACAAGCACGACAACCCGGTCAATGCCGCCGCATTCGCCGTGTCGTGGCCGCAGGCCCTGAGCTTCATCCACGCTACGACAGGCATCGCCGGCGAATAGGTGGGCTACACACGATGCGGGAAGGTGGCGGTGTCCAGTAGGACACCGCCACCTTCACGAAGGCATCGAAGTCACGCCAGTTCCGACTCGACCTTCACCGCTGACCTCGGCAGGGTCGCGTCGGTCCAGCGCCCGACCGGAGTGAGCAGCAGGACGCCGATGATCGTGAGCCCGATGGCGAACCACCCGACCCCGGCGACGCCGAGCACGCTCGACAGAGCGCCGGCGAGCACCGGTCCGGCGGCCGCGCCCAGCAGGGTGAAGCCGGTCAGCGTGCCCACCCAGCGGCCCGCGCCACCGAGCGTCGCCGCCAGCCCGTACAGCATCGGCGTCACATACGAATTCAATGCTCCCCACAGCGCACACGCGGCGGCGAACACAGCAGGGAACCAGTAGTGAACGTAGAAGAAGCCGTCAATGCAGTTCAGTACCGCGAACACTCCGATGCTGAACAGTCTGCCGCGGAAGTTCGCGGCCCAATGACACAGCAGCGCTGCGGGAATCCCCAGGAAGGTGGCAACGCTGAGTATGACGCCTACACCCGGCTGATCGAAGCCGGCGTCCTGCCCGATTCTCTCGGCGTAGGTCCACAATGCCTGCCAGGCCGCGAAGAGAAGAAATCCCGACGCCATAGTCGTGGCAACCAGGCGTCGGTTGACCGCGTGCAGCGCGATAGCGGGCTGTTCCTCATCCTGTGCGTCGGGATCGACCATCGAAGGCATCCGCATGACGTCTGCGCTCACGATCGCCATCAGCAGTATCGAACAACAACCGATGAGCGCCTCGACGAGAAATACCCCACGCAATCCCAAGCTCGCCGACCCGATACTGGCCACGTAGGTCAGGATCGCGCTTCCGATGGCCAAGAAGATCGCGATCTGAATGAACAACTTCTCCGGGTCGTGAGATGTGCCGCCGACCGCACCCGACGTCGCGAGGACGACGCCGGAGGCGAGTCCCGCGACGAGTTCGAACACGGTCAGCGCGGTCGACGTCATATGGATCATCATGATCAGGTACGCCGCCGCGCCGATCACCGCGGCGGTAATGGCCAGTCCTCGACGCGACACGCGGTTGACGTAGGCGGATGCGGCCATCGATCCGATTGCGAGGCCGAGAAGTCCGATGGTCACGAAGAGCCCGGCTTGCTCCTCGCTGTCGTTGTAGGTGTCGATCAACCCGCCGAAAACGAATGGCACGACCAGGATGCCGGTGATACCGAACAGCTGGGTCAGCGCGACTACGGACAAGAAGCCGCGCGGATCCCTCTTGTCCGGCTCGGCACGAAACAGAGATGATATTGTTCGTAACAGAGAGGACATTTTTCTCCTTATAATCGGCCGCCGCCACCGTGTTTCACGAGATGCCTATGGCAGGTGACGGGTTTATACGCGACGGCAATCTGTGTCAGCGGTCGCGAGCTGACGTCGCGTGGGTTATGAGAGGCCGGGCCGCCTAGTGGCGGGTTGTTCGATGTGGAGCGCGCTCCCCCCGGTCGGGGTTCGAGTGCTAGAGACCGGCTCGGTATCCGAGAAACTATCGACTAGCCTGCCTTGGTTCCGTGATCGCCGGAACGTTGAGCCATCGGTCAATGGCTAGTCAGCATACGGCGACTCAACCGACACCGATGGTTACGCACTGTCATGCTGTATCGCTTGTCGCATGACACTGAGTCACTCGAGTAATTTTTCTTGCGTGAGTGTCGGCGCCGCGCGGGTGACGGCGCTACGGTGGGATCCACATTCGACAAACCCGGTTGTGAACCATGCGATGCGTGCTGAACTCTTTTGGGTTGAAACGGTATTGAGGTGGATGATGCCGCTGACGACGAGAGAGCGCCGGTCGGTGCTCGGCCGTCACGTGACGTGGTACGGATGATCGGATTGCCGCCACCGGAAACTATCTGCCGGGCCGCAACGATGACGAGCAAAATCACGCGCACGGCAAGGTGCTCGCATCGTGAGTAAACCTGCCTGAATTGTTTTCTCGGACTTGGTCATTGACATCCGTTGCGACGGAATCGGCAGCGTGAAATAGGTAGTGATGAAAGGCGAATCAGTGTTGGAAGGTCGTCGATATCGGCAGCGGACTGCTGACCGCAATGATGGCGCTGTGCAGGTGCACTACGACATTCACGGTGCCGAGGGCGGTGTACCCGTACTGTTGGTCAATGCTCTGGGCTGTGACCTGTCGATCTGGGATGCGTTCCTGAATCCGCTGACCGACAAGGGGTTTCGGGTAATCCGCCATGACTTGCGAGGCCACGGAAGATCTCCGGTGCCGGTTGGGCCATACGAGATGCGTGATTTCGGCGTCGATATTCTCGCGCTGCTCGATCAGTTGGGGGTCGAGTCTGCGCACATCGTCGGGCTGTCGCTCGGTGCGATGGCGGCTCTCTGGGTTGCCTGCAATCACCCGGACCGTGTCCGGGGGATGGTGATGTGCTGTACTTCGGCTAATCCCGGCAATGCGCGTATGTGGCTGGACCGGGCAATGCAGGCTCGCACAGTTGGTATGCGCGCCATCGCGGATGCCACGGTTGCTCGGTGGTTCACGTCAGCATGGCGTGCGGGCAATCCCGAGCCGGCGACGCGGATGCGAGAACTGATCGCCGCCACGGCGCCCGAAGGGTACGCCGCGAGTTGCGAGGCGCTGGCCTCGTTCGACCTGTCGGATGACCTGGCCCGGGTCATCGCGCCGACACTGGTTCTCTCGATGGGATGGGACCCGGCATTTACGCCCGATCATGCGAAACGCATCGTCGACGGCATCGTGGATGCGAAATCCGAAATCATTGATGGTTTTGGGCATCTGGGCACACTCGTACAGCCTGAGCGATTCAGTCGAGCTATTGCGGCACACCTTGCTCGAGCAGCCGCCGCTCGGGATTGAGAGCAGTTCATTGGCCGCGCTCTTCGCATGTGGGGTAACCAGTTTCGAACCCCGGTATCTCCCGGGTTCAGATCTGCCGAACGTCGTGCACCCGGATTCTAGCCGTCGACAGTCGGTGGTACCGGGGGGTGGCTTGTGCGACTTCCTTCCGCTACGAGGATGTTTCGCGTGTTACGCGGATGTCTCGGACTGTTTTTCTGTCGTATATCTCGCTGATCCAGCTGACAGTATGACGGCACGCATTTGGAACATCGTGGATACCCTTCTCCCACGCTGCTGAAGAGATACTCGCCCACGATAGTGAACTCGGCTGCAGTGTCGGCAAATTCAGTGGACCTCGCGATCTTCGGCTGTCTCTGTAGAACTTTCAGCCTGAAAGGCCGCGAGGGGTCGCTGCAAGGAAGTGTGCTTCAGTGCGGGCGCACGTTCGGAGAAAGTGAAGGAATATGAAGATACGGAATCTCGCAGCAACCGCGGCGTTCGCCGCTTCAATCGTGACTGTCAGTGCCGGTACGGTTTACGCGGACCCTGCGCCTGGGGCGGCGCCGAGCGTCAGTGCGCAGCAGGACGCCCCCGCGGCCATAAACTGGGATGCGCGGGTCGTTGACAAATCCATTGTCATCAAGACGGACCTCGGTTCGCTTGCCGAGCGTGATGGCCAATTCCTGGTGCTCGATCCCAACGGTACGGTTATGGCCGGTTTGCCTCTGTCGTACTTCAGGGACGGCAAGAAGTTTCCTATTGTCGCGCAAATCGACAACAATACGGCGACCTTGACTCCGAGCGCCGATCCCGCCACCGCACAGCCGGCTGACATGCCGATCAATCCGGTCGATGCTCAGACCGACGCGGCCGTGGACGCCGCGTTGGCGAACGCGGGCGGCAAGTTCGCCCTGGCGGTCGGTGTGGGCACGCTGATCGGGTCGATCATCGGCTTGGTCGGCGGTTGCGTGCTCGGTGCGGTCACCGTTGGCGCGCTCACGGCCCCGATCTTTTTCGCGGGCGCGTTGGGCGGATGTATCTCGGGCGCTGGAGCGGGTGCGGCCTTGGGCGCGGCGATCGGCGCTATCGCGCTCGGTGTGCCTGTCGGAATCGCCGCCGCGATCCAGTTCTTCCAGGCCATCAATGCTCCCGCTCCTGCGGCGGCAACCCCGGCACCGACCAACTGAGCAAAGGGCCTGAACGTGTTGCGCCGGATCGCCGGTCGGGAAGATCCGGTGCAACAAGGCTTCTTTTTGTTCCGGTCCGAGGGAAAGTTTCTTTCCCGGCAGGCGCAGTAGCAGCCGATAGTCATCGATGGTGTCGCATATCAATTCGATTGTGCACCAATGCTTTCGCCTCCAATCGTGGATCAAGTTGCGTACTGCCGTCGCGGCGGCCCGGTAGTCGAAGACCACGCCGGCCAGCCAGATTCGCACGTGGACATCGCCTTCCGGCGGGAACCATCCTTTGGTAGTCATGGCCGGTCGCCATCCCCAGGCGCTGCCGTGTCAACTTTTCCGGATGAGGCACTCAGATCGCGGACTTGATCGGTCCATTTTTTGCCCGTCTCAGCGGGCCACTGCGACATTGTGGTGCGACCATTCGTTGCCGAGCGCAGCACGCAGCATGAAGTCGGCGACGTCGGCCCGGCTGATTCGGCTGCCGACCTTGCCCGAGGAAGGCAGATTGACGGTCCTATAGTGCCTGGTCCGCGGCCCGTCCGTGAGAATCATCGGATACACGAGGGTCCAGTCCAGATCGCTCGAGCGAAGCATGTCGTCGGCGACGGCCTTGTCGTCGAACAGCTTGCCCATCATCACCCTGATCACAAACTTGACCAGTGTCGGAGTCTGTCCAGCGGTGTCGCCGACGCCCAGAGCGGACAGCCAGACCACCCGTTGTAGGCCGACGGCGTGAGCAGCAGGAATGAAGGCGCGAGTGGCTCGTGTAGCGATGTCGGATTTGAAGTCTTTTCCAGCCCCCAGCGCCGAGATCGCGACGTCGCTACCGGTGAGGGCCTTCGTCAGGTCTTCGGTGTTGGTGGCGTCGCCAGTAACGACATCGACCCGGCCGCCCCTTGGCTGCGGTAGTTTCGCAGGGTCGCGGACAAGGGCGACGATTTCGTGACCCGCCTGTACCGCCTGCTCGAGAACCTGCAGTCCGGTAGGGCCGGTGGCGCCCAGCAAGGTAATACGCATGATGTCTCCTTCTATGGAATCGGCGTTGCAAAGTGGGCCCACAGCAATGGCAGCTATTTTTCAGCGATATTCGTCTGGAGTGCCGGATTCGGCAGGGCGCGGCGCAGCAGAAGTGATTGCCGAGCGGTGCATGGCGAAGTCCGATTGCAGTTGGGGATAGTTCGCTTTTGGTTCTTACCTCCGGGCGAGATGAAGCAGGCCAGGGTCGTGGGCGTTGACGATTGCCAAGCCGGGGTCGGCCTTTCGCCATAGCTCCTCGAGCCGACGGTGATTGGCTTGAACTCGCTTCCAGTCGTGAGCGATGACGCGTTCCATCGCGGTGAGAGCGATCGGGGCCTTGCGGGTCCCGTCTATTTGGCCGCGGTGGTAGAAGGAATCGCCGGCGTGAAGAACCCAGCGGTCACCGGCATCGATGGCGATGGCCGCGTGACCGCGGGAGTGACCGGGCAGGTTGATGAGAACGATCCCGGGAGAGATCTCGGTGAGTTCCTTGGCCCCCGGAAATCCGCGCCATGACTCGCCTTCCGCCGGGGTGTGTTCGACGATGTTCGGGCCGTGCGCGCGGTGCGATGACAGGTACCGTTCCCGTTCGACGATTCCCCGCGGGTGGGTGGCGGCGAAGTACTCTGCCGCGGTGAGGTGAATCCTGGCCTGCGGGAAGTCCGACAATCCTCCGGTGTGGTCGGCATCGAAGTGAGTCAGCACGATGTCGCGCACATCGCCCGGGTCGAACCCGAGCCGCGCCACCTGAGCGATGGCGGCCTCGGCTGTATCGAACTCGGGTCGTACGTAGAAACGCGCTGGGCCGAACCTCGCTGCTGGATCGATGGCGTCCTGCAGCCCGAGGCCCGAATCGATCAGGACGAGCCCGTTCGGCGCCTCGACCAGCAGGACGTGGCAGACCAAGCCGTCCGGGGTCGCCCGGGGGTGCATGGTGCCGCAGTTGAGGTGATGGATTTTCATCCGAGCGCCTCGAGGATGGCGGCCTTCGCGGCGGGATCACCACCGATGAGGTCGGCGTCGATCTCTTGAATCGGGTTGCTGCCATCCCAGCCTGCCGCGGCGAGCTTGATGAGATCGAAGATGAACTTCTTCGAGCCGCCGAGGTCGGAGATCTCGATGACGGTGCCGGGGTGGTGTTCGGTCTCGAAGTAAGCGAATCGGCTGTCGGCTCCGCCGAGCTGGCCTTCCTGGCCGACGGTGAATCCGGCGGCGAGTGCGCGGTCGTAGAGGTTCTGATAATCATCGGACCAGTAGGCAACGTGCTGGACACCCTCGTGGCCGGCGGCGAGGAAGTCGCGATACATCGATGGGGCATCGTTGACGGGGGTGATGAGCTCGATCTGGATGTCGCCGCTGTTGGCGACCGCGACGTCCATCGCCATGTCGGAGGGTTCGCCGCGGTAGGTGAAGTTCGCGGGCCGGACACCCTTGAGGTAGAACCAGGGCCCGATGCCGCAGGCCGTGAAGTGGCGCATCGAGGCTTCGATGTCGCGTACCACATAGCCGATCTGCGCGATTGTGCCCCACATGTTCGCGGTGGGGCTGACTGCGGGAGATGACCCGGTGTGTGCGTCGGCGAATGACAGGATGATCTTGCCGGTGGCCTCGTTCGCCCGGAGCCGATCGGCAGCGGTCTTGGCGTCCGCGACCGCGTGGACGCTGTCGACGTGTGGCGCTATCCGGCCGTCCTGAACTGCGGGCAGGACTTCGGGGATGAGGGCTTGGACGACGTCGCCGAGTTCTTTCCTGGTGCGGATGCTGAAGGTGGTGCCGATGAGCTTCTGCCGCCGGAAGGCGACGGTGTCCAAGTTCAGCGAAGTCGCCTGACCGGCGAGACGACCGATGCTGACTATCCGTCCGCCGATGCTGGTTGCCGCGGGCAGTTGGGCGAACAGGTCACCGCCGACGTGGTCGAGGGTGATGTCGGCGCCTTTGCCCTCTGTGGACGCGAGCACCGCCTCGGTGAGGTTCTGGGTCGCGGTGTTGATGGTGATGTCGGCCCCGGCGGCTACCAGGGCGGCACGCTTGTCCTCGGTGGTGGTGGTCGCGATAACCGTGCTAGCTCCGAGTGCCTTGGCGAGCTGGATTCCGACGAGCCCGACCGAGCTTGTTCCACCCACGATGAGAACCGTGTCGCCGGCCGTGAACTCGGCCTGCGTGACCAGTGCGTCATGCTCGGTGATGAGGCCGACCGGAAGAGTCGCCGCTTCCTCGAAGCTGAGGTGTTCGGGGATCGGAACCACCATCCGCGGGTGGCACAGCGCATAGTCTGCGAATGCGCCGGCGGTGATGCCCATGACCCGGGTGCCGACCGGAAGGTTCGGGGCAAGCAGGCTCGACCGTTCGACGATGCCCGCGACCTCCATTCCCGCAGTGAACGTTCCGGCGGTTTGCCCGGCGGCGGTGTAGGAGCCGCCGAGAGCGTAGAGGTCGGCGCGGTTGAGGCCGGCCGCCATCACCTGGATCCGGATCGCCCCGAGCTGTTCGGGGAGTGGGGTCTCTTCGAGCTCCCATTCCGGGCCTTTGCCACCGACAAGTGCGCGCATTGTCATTGTGATTCTCCTGGACTCGGTGTCAGTCGTTCAGATCGGGGGCGGTGGTGTCGGTCAGGCGTGGGTCCGCTTCGGTCCCGGCCATCGCCAGTGCTCCGACCACGGCTCGGCCGAGTTTGAGCAGGTCGGCGGGATTCTTCTTGTCGAGCCCGCCGACCAGTTGCTTGAGGATGGTGAGCTGGTCGAAGTAGATTCGCTCGATGATCAGATGCTCGTCGGCGTCGAAGACGAAGTAGGCGGTCATCCTGGTGCGGTGTCGGGAACCGGTGGCGGGGATCTTGCCCAGCGGGCCCAGATGTGTTCCCGTCAGCCAGAATTCGACAATGACCGCATCATGGGCATGGCGGAAGGCGATGATTTCGTGGTCCTGGTCGGGGAAAGCCACGCGAGTGTCGTGGTAGTACCCGCGCACTTCGCTGTCGCCGTCGTGGACGATCATTTGTGCGATGAGCTCGTAGTGGGGATGCGGGAAGGTGGACAGGGTGGCGTCCCAGTCCTGGCGAACTTCGTCGCGGAAATGGTCCAGGACGAGCTTCTCGCGGGCGCGCAGGACGTCTTCGGGCGGCAGGGTGAATCGGGACATGAGGTGGCTCCTGATGGGCTCTGGGTGGTTGGCCTGAGCGGTCAGCCGTGACTGATGTGACGGTGCGAGAAGGTCGGTGACGTACCGGGATTGGTCCATACGCCGGTGAGCTCGCTGGAGGGGAAGAACTGTAGGAACCGCGGGTCGGACTGACTCCGGTCGGCGAGGGTCTTCTCGAGGATGATCGAGTTGTACTGATCGACGGTGGTTTCGATGGTGTTGGCGTTGAGCACGATTTCCTGCTGCCACGATCGCGCCCATTTGGCCAGACCCGGCAGCTTCGAGTGTTCGGGGGTGAGGGCCTCGGCGGCGATCACGTTCTCACTGCTCACCCATATTCCAGTTGATGTGTTCAGAACGAGGCTCTGGTTGCCGAATACGTGCCCGGGCGTCTTGATGACCGCGATACCCGGTCCGAGTACCACTGATCCTTCGATAGGGAGGAAGGCGTCGGGCGGGACGTCGCGGTAGGTCGCGGGTTGATACCAGGGCCGCTGGATCGGATGCAGTTCGGCCATCCCCGCGAGCTCATCGCGCTGCACGATGACCTTCGCCTTCGGGAAGATCGCCTTCGGCTGCTCGTTCAGGTCATCCTGATACGCCGTGGTCCCGACCCAACGCCGAAGGTCCTGGGTGTGCAGGTGGTCGAACATCAAGTAGTCGACATCCATCGGTGAAATGCCAAGTCGTGCAAGGTGTTCGACCACAGTTCCGTGCTCGCGGACCATCTGCCGTCCGACCACGCCCGGCGTGCGTCGCGAAAGACTGTCGAAGTAGGGCGTGTACCGGCCGAGTTCGTGGTCGGAGGGTTCGAAGAGCAGTACTCTTCGCCTGCCATCGGTCTCGGTCCATCGGATCACCAGCATCCGGTTGGTGATCGACAGGAACGGTGCCAACGCCCGGGACGCCCGGAACAGCCCGAACCGGGTGGGGTAGGGGAGCGTGACGAGGTCGCAGGTCACCACGCTGTCCGGCATGCCTGTCGAGGGGAACTCGCGGCGGAATGCGAGGCCCTGGTCTCGGGCCAGGCGCAACCGTGTACCGGGCCCGCCGTCGTTTGCGGTCGGGACGGTCAATGTATCGATCGCATCGCCGATGCCCGGCAGGTCCACTACGTCGGTTGATCCCCAGGGGAAACGCATGGCCACTCCTTTATCCACGGTGTGGGTTAATGTGTTCCACGTTATACCCACGTTGTGGATTAATGCAAGACATTCCGGCAGAATGAGGGTCATGACCACCAGCACTCCGCGCCGTGGGCGCCCCCCGAAGGGCGAGCGGCAGCTCTCCCGTGAGGCCATCGTCGAGGCGACGTTGAAGGTCATCGACGCGGACGGCATCGGTGGGGTCAGCATGCGAGCGGTAGGTCGTGTACTCGGCGCGGACGCCAAGAGCCTCTATAACCACGTCGATGGCAAGGATGGCCTGCTCGATGCCGTTGCCGAGCATCTGCTGGGCTCCATCGCGCTGCCCGAAATCACCGGTGATCTGCGATTCGACCTCTATTCGATCGCCACAGGCTTCCGCGAGCGCGCACTGCTCCATCCGGAGGCGGCGTCCCTCGTACTCACGCGCCAGCTCGCTTCATTCGAAGGGCTCGCACCAATCGAGGCGGTCCTGGCGGTTCTGCGCGAAGCCGGCTGTCCTCCCGACGAATCGGTCCATCTCCTCCGGGCCCTCATTGCCACTCTCATCGGTGCGCTGCTTCGAGAAGTCAACGCTGGGCCTACCTTCGGTACCACCGACAATGCTGGGATAGCGCAACGCCAGTCGATCCTGGAGAACAGTGGCCTGCCCGCAGTTTCGGCCGCCGCGCACCAGCTGGCCCGCTTCGATGGCGCCGCGGAATACGAGTTCGCCGTGAACCTCGCCCTCGACGCCCTTGCCTCCCGCCTCTCCGGTCGGCTATGACACCGGTCGATGAAGCGCGCCGTTCGACGGCTCCCGTGCCGAGTGGAGTTCTCGGCCCGATGGCCAGGTCGGTCATCGCTCGCCTCGGAGTTGCTCGATTCCTCGGTAATACGGGGCGGACTGTGGAACACGCCCATCAGAGGTCGCCGGAGCGCCCGGGTGGATGCCACCAGCGTGGGCGGAATCTCGTTTGGTGCACCTCCTGTCAGCGCTCTTCGAAAACTGGATCCGGCACGCTTTCCGTGATTGACCCGGTTCGAACCATGCACGGGGTCTTGATGATTGACGATGGTGCCGTGCTCTGATAGGGAACTGAAGACCGTTCTGTTGCCGCATCCGGCCGCGTCGCGGATCGACGCCGTGCACGCCGTCGGCCCCGGCGTACGCATCGAAGCACGCACCGGCACCGACCCGGTCGAATGCCCCGGTTGCGGAATCGCGTCGCATCGCGTCCACAGCCGCTACGATCGCTGGCTGGCCGACACCGCCCTGGCCGGGCGCGAGGTCCTGATCCGGCTACGGGTGCGCCGACTGTTCTGCGACAACCGTGACTGCACCAGAAAGACCTTCGCAGAACAGGTTTCGGGCCTCACGGTCAGACATGCCCGGCACACCACGATCTTGCAGCGGGTGCGCCGAGCGGTCGGGCTGGCGCTGGGTGGTCGCGCGGGCGCGCGTCTGACCGGGCAGTTGGCTGCGTCGGTCAGTCGGATGACTCTGTTGCGGCAGATTCGGGCGCTGCCCGACCCGGACCGGCCAACCCCGCGGGTGCTCGGGGTCGACGATTTCGCGCTGCGCCGCGGGCACGACTACGGCACGATCCTCATCGACATCGAATCCCGGCGCCCCGTCGACGTTCTCGACGATCGCCGCGCCGAATCGCTGACCGCGTGGCTGCGAACGCATCCCGGTGTCGAGATCGTCTGCCGCGACCGCGCCGGCGCCTACGCCGAAGGCGCTTCAGCGGGCGCACCGGACGCCCTGCAGGTCGCCGACGGCTGGCACCTGTGGCACAACCTCGCCGGAGCCGTCGAACGCACCGTCGCCTGGCACCGGGCCGCCCTGCCCGCCGCGCACGGCATCGACGCCAACCATGATGACGACGAACAGCAACATCGCGACGATCAGCGGCCGGTCGGTCCAATTGCGCCACCCTTACCGCAACAGCGCACCGACCGAACGGCAGTGCGAACACGCAAGCGCTACAACGATATTCACGCTCTACTCGCGGAGGGCGAAAGCCTGCGCGGCATCGGCAAGCGACTCGGGCTCGCGCGCGGAACGGTGCGCCGCTTCGCCCACGCCGACACCGTCGAGGAGCTTCTGGTCAACAATGGCACGGGATACCGACCGGGCCTGCTGGATGAATTCAAGCCCTACCTGCACCAACGGTTCAGCGAGGGCTGCACCAACGCGACGGTGCTATTCGGCGAGATCACTGCCCGCGGCTACCGTGGCAGCGACAAGATTCTGCGCAAATATCTGCATCCCTTCCGCACCGCCGCCCCGGTTCGTCAGCCTCCGCGCCACCCTCCCTCACCTCGGCGCGTGGTCGCGTGGATCATGAGAAACCCCACCACCATCGACGCCAACGATCAGCGGCGGCTTGACGCGATCCTGGCCGCGAGCCCGCCGCTGGCCGCGCTCGTCGGCCATGTCCGCGCCTTCGCGACGATCATGTGTGAGCTGCGCGGACGAGAACTCGAACGTTGGATGGCCGCGGTCGAGGCTGACGACCAACCGGCCCTGCACTCCTTCGTTCGTGGCTTGCGCCGCGACCAGGACGCGGTCACCACGGACGCCGTCTCGCCCAGAACGGCGTCCGCGCCGACCTCGACCGGGCCGCCGCAGCGGCCGGGCTCTACCACGTCACCCCGCACCAACTGCCCGCCGGCGTTCCGGGTCTAGAAGTTCCCTTGGCGATCTCCTTCAACGCTGCCTTCTCCAGCTCGGCCTCGGCGAGAAGCCGTTTCGGGGTGGAGTTTTCGCGTTCGAGGTCCTTCAACCGTTTGGCCTCGTCGGCCTCGAGCCCGCCGAACTGGTTGCGCCAGCGGTAGTAGGTCGCCTCGGTGATCTGCAGGGTCCGGCACACATCGGAGACGTCCTTGCCCTCGCCCAGCAGCCGACCGGCCTCGCCCAGCTTGCGCACGACCTGCTCGGGGGTGTGCCTGTTGCGTGTTGCCATGGTTTTCGAGCCTTCCTGCCCACTTCGTGGGCCGCAAGGGCTCTCACACTCCCCGGACCGAGATCATGGGTCAGGTCAGGGGAGATCGTCGGTGTCGCGTTGGCAGGTGAGGTCGGCATCGGGGAGGATGCCGTCACGGAAGTAGGTATTGACGACCTCGTTCGCGCAATGGCTCACGTTGGAGCCGAGGACGCCGTGAACGCGGCTGTCTGCCAGTGTGACCATTCGTGACGCTGTCAGGTCCTGGTGCAATGCAAGGCCCTCCTGGTAGGGGGTGCGGGTGTCGCGGGTGGCCTGCAGGATCAGGGCTGGTGTCGGGTTGTGCACGGCGGTGGGTGGCTCGACCGGGTCCGGCCAGAACGCGCATGCGGTGATGTTGTTGGCGAACGCGCCGAACACCGGTTGGGTTGCCCGGACGCTTTCGATATTGCGGCTATACCAGGCCAGATCCCGGGGTGCGGCCTTGTCGCCGCAGAGGACCGCGGCCATGCCCGAGGCATCCAGCGGAACGGGACCGCTGACCTTCCCTTTCAGCTGCTCCATGTCGATGGGCAGCCCGGACACTGCGTCGGCCAGGGTCCGCACGAGCTCGGCGAGGCTGGTGTTCTTCTTCGGATTCGACAACAGCGACAGCAGCATCATCGGAACGGTGTGTTCATCGATGAGATAGCCGTTGCCGATGACCGGATGCGTGGCGGCACGTCGGATCAAGTCCTCGACGAAGGCTCGGACCTGCGGTCCGCTGCTGCCGAAGTGGTAGGCGGCGTCGTGGCGGGCCGCCCAGATCGCCCAGTCGTCGAGCCCGGCCTCGTTGACGGCGCCCATGTCCTGGTACGTGCCGATCCAGTAGCGGTCCGGGTCGATGGCGCTGTCCAGCACGATCCGGTCACTGTGCTGAGGGAACATCTGCGTGTACACCGCGCCCAGGTAGGTGCCGTAGGAGTCGCCGTAATAGTTGAGCTCGCGTTCGCCGAATGCGCTGCGGATGACATCCATGTCGCGGGCGGTATTGCGGGTGGTTATGGACCGAGCCTTCTCGGGATCGGGTATTACGCAGGAAGCCGCGAACGCGGCGGCCAGGGTGGCGTCGCGCGCGTAGCCGAAGGCGTCGAAGCCGGCCGAGAACAACATGCTGGGCAGCGGCAGCGCACAACTCATTCGGTCCGATCGGCCGATACCACGCGGGTCCATGCCGATCAGGTCGTACCGGGCGCGGACATCCGGTGTGAGCCGATCCCGGAGGTCGGTGATCATGCTCAGGCCCGGACCGCCGGGACCGCCGGGGTTGGACAGCATGATCCCGCGTCTGCGGGCTGGGTCGGTGGCCGGGATACGCGAGATCGCTACGGTCAGCGTGCGCGAGTCCGGTCGGTTGTAGTCGAGCGGTACGACAACGCCCGCGCACTGAGCCCCCGCATCGTCGAGCACCGCATCGTTACACGGTGTCCAGTCCAGCGGCTGGTGATAGAACGACTCCAGCCCACCCGGGATGTCGTCGACCGGATCGGCGCTTGCCGGTCCCATGGGCAACGTGGCGAATGCAGCTGCCGATATGACTCCCAGAACGAGCCATCGTAACAATGTTTTCGGCATCGCATCTCCTGCCCGCGACCTCCGTGTACGCATCCCTGATTCCGCCGCACAGCTATTTCCGGGGTCTCGGACCAGCACCCTACTTGCGTTTGCTGAAACTTGCTCGGCGAGGCAGAGATTCTCAGGAACGTCACACGTGCTTGCCCGGTCACATCATGGTTGTGCCTCCGACATCTGGTTTTGCCGGGCGCGCGACGTGCACGGCTCACAGGCCGGCGCGATAGCGGCGTATGCCGAGCAATAGCCCGCTGCGTCGAGACCGGGCACCCGCGCTCGTATCCGCTCGGTCCGGCGAGCCTTCTCCGTGGTGCTGGGCGGCCTCGACCGTCGTTGGAAAATAACAGCTGCGGATGCGGGATTGTTATGCTACCGTGACCTAGATCTCGAATTGGTACGGCTGGTTGTGCGGGCCCCGAGTGCCTGCGCGTCGGATGGTTGGACGCGGGAGGCGTGATGGAATCCCGGCACATGTTGTCGACATATCGGAAAAATGCTTGCCGCACAGCGTATTCGGCAACCGATACGCCCGGCCTGCTGGTTGCCGGCACGCCCGGGCAACCAGTGAGGTGGTGGCGGATCGGCCTGCAATGGCTTGCGGCCCTCACGCTCGCCATGATCGTGCTGCCGTCAGCATTGTCGATGCCGGTCGCGCGAGCCGCTTCGCTGTCCCCTGGTGACGATCCCTTCTATGCCGCACCCCCCGATCTCGCGTCACATCCGAACGGCGCGGTACTCGGAGCGCGGACGATCCCGCTGCTCGGTCTGCCGATACCGGTGACTGCATGGCAATTGCGTTATCGCACAACCGATTCCGAAGAGCATCCGCAGCTGGACGTGACCACGGTGCTGGTGCCACCGGTGCCCTATAACGGGCCGCGGCCGGTGTTGTCGTACCAGGTACCCGAGAACAGTCTCGACACCCGGTGCGCGCCGTCGGTCACGCTGCGCGGCGGAAGCGACAACGACATGGCGAGCGCCATGCAGGATGCGCCGTTCATCGCGGACGCACTGCTGCGGGGATGGGCCGTCGTGGTCAGCGATTACGAAGGGCCGCAGTCCCGGCTCTTCGACGGCGTGACATCCGGGCGTGGAGTTCTGGACGGAATCCGGGCCGCACGGTCGTTCTCGCCGGTCGGCATCGATGCCTCGAGCCCAATCGGCGCCTGGGGATACTCTGCCGGAGCCTTCGCTACCCTGTGGGCCACACAGTTGCGTCGGGAATACGCACCAGACGTGCAATTGGTCGGCACCAGTGCCGGCGGAATCCCCACCGATCTCCCTGCCGTAGCACAACGCGCCGACAGCGCCGCGGGGGCGATACTGATGCTGCTCGGGCTGGCCCGCAATGAACCCGCCTCCCGATTGGCCGACTTGTTGAACGACCGGGGCCGCCGCGCGCTGCTCGGCGCGGACACCTCCGGCTGTGGTGCGGATCTGTCTCAGGAATACTCCGACATCCACGTCGACGATTTCGCCACAGTCCCGAACCTGTTGGCGCAGCCCGCTTTCCGCAACGCCGCCCTGCCCAATGAACTCGGCCGCACCGTCCCCGACACCCCGCTGTACCTGTACCACAGCGTCGCCGACGAGAAGATCCCCGTTGCCGGCTACACCGCCCTCGTCGATACCTACTGCGCTCGGGGCGCCACCCTCACCGCGATCCACTCGCTGTTCCCGACGCACATCGGAGCCGCCGCGGGCGAAGCGCTCGGCGGCATGAACTTCCTCGCCGACCGCTTCGCAGGCACACCACAAGCCGCGGGGTGTGTGTTGGAGTAAGCGCCGGCTCACCCGGTACCCTCGCCGGGCCGTTGGCCGGACTCACCTTCACGACGTTCAACCTCGGAGTCGCCGCCGGTGCCGTCGCGGTAGTGTGCGCGATCTTCACGGTCGCGCAACTGTTCGCAAGCCGAGCCACCACGCCGAGCGGACATCGGTGCTGCAGGACCGGCGCACCATCGTGGGCAAGCAGCGGTTTGTGGCGTTCGCGGTGGCGACAATCTACCCGTCCAGGCTGGCCGCGATCTGCTCGAGGGCGGTGTCGACGGATCAGTCGGAGCACATCCTCGCGTTGGGGCGCGCTCAGGGAAGCCAGCGCGAGGACGCGACCGGCACGTCATCGTCGGCCACCAGCCCTGCATCGTCACCGGCCGCAGTGGCCACATGACCTGGCGATGCACCACCTGCGGCGAGATCGCCTACTGGCCGCCCTGCCTGCCCACCTGCGACCACCCCCGCGCCGACACGAACCGGTAGGTATGCGTACCGACGCCGCCACCACGCGTACCGTGACCCGCCATGGCGATCACGGCACTCATCATCTCGATCATCGCGGCCACCACCGCAATCGGCAGCCTCGGCGTCTCCATCTGGCAAACCCGCCTCGCCCGCCGCGCCATGACCGCCGCCGACCAATCCGCCACCGCCGCCACCCGATCGGCAGCCGTCGCCGAACAACAACTCACCCTCGAATACCAGCAATGGGCCGCACAACGCGCACCCCGCTGGACCGCGCGAATCGACAAAGCCCCCAGCTCCGACACCCACCAGCTACGACTGACACTCGAAACCGGCACCATCGACCACACCGAAGTCGAAATCCGCTCCCCCGGAATCGGATTCACCGCCAGCCAGAACGGCGTCGCCCCCGAAGCCACATGGCCGATCAAACACGCCCGCCACAACGGCCTGCGCGCCGGCCAAACCGCCACCTGGCGAGTCCAACTCGACGACACCACCATCCCACCCGAAATCGAACTCCACGTCACCTCCGCACACGGCGACGACACATGGACAACCACCGTCCACGCCACCAGACCCAGCACCGCACGCGTGTACTGACCACACCCCACACGCACGCGCAAGGCATTCACCAGGGAACGCAGTCGGGAGTCGGGCCCGGACTCAGCGGACAAGAAAGGACCACGACCATGGAATCCTCGCTCGACTCGATGCAGCCCAGCGGCTCGGCCGAGACCACCGCGCACATGACGACCTCGCCGGACGGTCGTCGCGTCCCGGTTCCGCAGTATGTTCAACGCCCGATACCGGCGGCGGAGCAGCTGTGGGAAGTGGCGGTGTGGATGCAGGGCATGTGGTCGACGGTGGCGTGGACGCTGGATCGCGGTGGCGCCGGGGCCGCCGCCGAGGCGTACCTGCCGCAGTGGCCGCTCGCGCAGATCTGGCATCACAACACGCTCTACTACGAGTACACCGTCGACGCCGACGGCGCGATCACGCTCATGCAGGCGAACTGGGCGGGCAACGGTTGGGAGAAGGGCCGGACCCAGGCCCAGTACTTCGGCGGCCAGAGCTGAGCCCATCAGCCATCACGACAGTCATGACCGACGCCGCGATGCCCGCGTTTTTCCGCGAACATCTGTGGCGACCGGGTTGGGCCGCATGCAACCTCGGCATGATCAATCACATCCTCACAGCTGCAGGAACTTTGAGTTCGGTCGGCGGTCTGGCGTGCTGGCTGCGCCATGATGGCCCAGTCCGGCTCTACACCGGCATCACCGCGGTCCGTCACCCGAGCCGGGCGCACCGTCGCGATGCCCGCGTAGCGCTGGACTACACCAGGACCGATTGATCAACTGCTACTGGGATGTGTGGTGTTCCAGGTCGTTTCGCCGCCTTGGGTAGGCGCGCTGACGGCAGGCGTTGCTGTAGTAGCGCCGGCAAGCTCATCGAGGTTGTCTCCCGACCTCCAGGAGGAGCCCCGTACGTTGTTCCTTCGGTGAGATTTCTCAGGCGGCGGAGGGGTTTTCGAGGACGATTGCGACTCCTTGACCGGATCCGATGCAGACTCCGATCGCGCCGTAGCGCGCATTGCGTTCCCGCAGTTCGGTGGCCAGGGTCAGGACGTAGCGGGCGCCGGTGGCGCCGAACGGATGACCGATTGCCACCGCGCCGCCGTTCGGTGTCAGCTTCTCGTCGGGGATGATGAAACCGTCCAGCTGGTTGGGCAGTTCACGCAGCACGCCCAGGGCTTGGGCGCTGAATGCCTCGTGTACTTCCCACACGTCGATCTGCTCGGGTGTCAGGCCCGCACGTTGGATCGCCAGCGGCAGCGCCCACGCCGGAGCCAGACCCATGTAGAGCGGATCGATCCCGTACACCGCGGACGACACCACCCGCGCCAGCGGTTCGACGCCGAGTTCGCCTGCTCGTTCACCCGAGGCCAGCACCAGTGCGCTGGCTCCGTCGGTCAGGGGCGTCGAGTTCCCTGCGGTCATCTGCGTCGTCCCCGGCTGCGGGGGCAGCGCCGCGAGCCTTTCGGCGGTGGTGTCGTCGCGGATGAATTCGTCGTGCTCGAACAGGTGGGCGGGGGTCTTCCTCGTCGCGGCGATCTCTATCGGCATAATCTCCTTGGCCAGCCGCCCGGAATCCCTGGCCGCCTTGGCATTTCGCTGCGTCCGGAGCGCGAACGCGTCGATTTCCTCTCTGGTCAGCCCGTAGCGGTCGGCGACGTTCTGTGCTGTCTCGATCATTCCGATGTAAGCATTGCGCGCCAGCAGCGCCGGATTGGCGGGACCGCCCGCACCCGCCCACATGGTGTCGAGCAGGATGACCGGGCCACGGGGGCCGAACGGGGTGTCGCCCTTCATGTACGCCCATCCCGACCGCGACATCGACTCGACGCCGCAGGCGATCCCGACGCCCAGGTCCCCCGCTTTGATCGCGTGCGCGACATTGATGGTTGCACTCAGCGACGACCCGCAGAACCGGTTGATCGTCGCCCCGGCCACCGTGTCGGGGAATCCCGCCGCCAGCGCCGCCCACCGCGCGACATCACCCATACCTTCGTGGGCCGGATTGACGCAGCCCGCGACAATGTCCTCGATCTGATCGAGACCCACGCCGACGCGCTCGCACGCACCCTTCATGGTCATCCCCAGCAGGTCGTCGGCCCGAATGTGCGACAGCGAACCACCGTACCGGGCGAAGGGGGTCCGAACACCACCGAGCACAAACGCTTCCGCCATCACGATCTCCTTCGACAGTGTCCTCAGGGTGTCAACGAGCGAGCCGTCGTTGCCGCTTCCGATCTTGCCTCGATTCCGAGGAAATCCGCCACACCAGCGCACACTCGATGGCATCCGACTGCCGCGAAACGTCCGCAACCGCCGATGATCGGATTCGCGGGGGGTCGAGCTGGGTCTGTCCAGATAACGGTGTAACTCGGGTTGATTGGGCTATTTCCGTCCGGCGGTGAGTCGCCCGTCGAAGGTGATGTCGAAGGCGTTCAACGCTGCTTTC
>NZ_JBHZCS010000032.1:0-114395 GCF_042755705.1 Nocardia sp. NPDC059154 | reverse complement strand
CGGCGCTCATCACAGGGCTACCGATCGGTTCGAAAATCGGGCAAAATACCTGGTCAGTCGCCCATTTCGGCGTGGTTCACGCCGCGTTCACCCCAGCCCCCTCGATTTCACCATGCGCACACGCCGAACCTGTCCTGTCAGGGGCACTTCGGCAGACGACAGGGGCGGCCGAGCGCTCACATTAATGCATCCTGAACACCTGAAAGCCGTTGCGGGAAAGGAACATGCACCGTCCGTCACACGAGAATTGAGTAGCGGTGGATGAGCTGCCGGCCGATACGCTGAGTGCGTGTTCAGCTGCGGCAAGCTCGGAATACTCACACTCGGACTGGTGGTCTCACTCGGGCTGGGGGCATGCTCGGCCACCGATACCGGCGACAGCGCCACCAAGAGCAATGCCACAGCTACGCTGGGAGACGCCAACCCGCAACCGATAGCCTCGGACCCGCACCCGACGCTCCCGGTCACGGCTCACAGTTTCGACGGCACCGACGTGACGATCCAGGACTCGAGTCGCATCATCGCCGTCGACAGGTTCGGCACCCTCGCACAGACCGTCTACGCGCTGGGCCTCGGCGGCCGTCTCGTCGGGCGCAGCACCTCTGCCAAGATCCCCGCGCTCGCCGGCCTGCCCAACGTCACCCCGGACGGCGAGGCCATGAGCGTGGAAGCCGTCCTGGCCCTGCACCCGACCGTACTGCTGACCGACACCACCACCGGCACTCCCGCGGTATTCGAGCAACTGCGCGCCACAGGGGTGCCGATCGTCTTCTTCGACCCGGCACGAACGCTGAACGGCACCGGCCCACAGATCCAGGCGATCGCCGATACGCTGGGTGTCCACGACCAGGGTGTCGCACTCGCACAGCGCACAACCGCCGAAATCGCCACCGCGACTGCGGCTCTCCCCGCAGAGAATCCGAAGTTGCGCATCGCATTCGTCTATCTGCGCGGCACGGCGCTCACCATGCTCGCCGGCCCGGGCTCCGGCGCGGACGCGCTGATCACCGGCCTCGGCGCGGAAGACGCGGGAACTGCGGCCGGACTCGGCGAACCCTTCGTCACCATCACCGGCGAGGCCATGATCGCGGCCCGCCCGGACATCCTCCTGGTCATGACCGACGGGCTCGATTCGATCGGTGGCACAACGGGATTGCTCAAACTCCCCGGCATCGCACAAACCCCCGCCGGGCACGCGCACCGGATCATCGACATGTCCGACAGCGTCCTACTCAGCTTCGGCCCCAACACCGGCAGAGTGCTGGCCGCACTCCGATCGGCGATATTTCGCTGAGTACCAGGGCACATAGCAGCCGCCGTAGCGGGTGCCGCCTGCGTACGCGCCTCATACGCGACGGCGTCGAGGCCGGCCCGCCGCAGCGCGACGCCGGATACGTGCTTTAGACAGGCACCGAAACCCTCCCGTTCGGGCCGAAATTCCATGCCTTGCCAGTCAGCACCCTGTGGAACGCGCGACCGTGATCGCCTTGAACAACATCAGGCCCGGCATTCGCCGAGCCTGATTATTTTCCCTGTGGAGCTGAGGAGAATCGAGCACCTGACCTCCAGCTCTGGGGCCCTGCTCACCTGTGGGACCGCAGCCGTGCGGCGCGGCCGCCTCTGTCGAGGCTGCCCTGCGAAAGTCCCGGACCGCTGTCGGTTGCAGAGCCGATGCTGGAAGACCGGACAGCCACCGCGCCCCGACAAAGAAGGTGGTACCACCAGTCCGGACACATGGGGGCCGTCACTCCGATCCCAACGGACGCACCGGACAAACCGTCAACTACATCCGCGCGAGTCTCCAAGAAGTAGCTGATGCGCTTGCGGCCATTGCAAATACTGTCCATCGAACCGAGGCGGTCCAATTACCGCCCATTGCACGGATCGACAACCGACACTGCACTCTCGATCAAGCATATCGGCACCACGACTGTAAAGGTGTTGGGCACGGAGAGTGACTGGCGCCACATCAGAGACTCACCCTGAACCGTCAGCTAATTTAGGGAATCGTATGACCAATGATCTTGCCCCTACAAAACCGTATGGAAATTGGATGTGGCAACGTCAGCTTGCGCACTATCCAGTCGGCCCGCGTCGGTACGTATATCTCGGTATCACCGTCATTGCAACGGTTGTCCTTTATTACGAGTTATATGTGCAGGGCGCAGTCGCTATCAACATCATGCGCGACTTTGGCATGAGCTTCACACAGTACGTGTGGGTCGCGGTCTCCTCGACGATAGCTGGTGCGCTGGCCTCCGTTGCCGCGGGGTTGGCCGACAGGTGGGGACGCGCCAACCTTGTGGTGGCCGGACTGTTCTCGAGCGGTCTGCTGGTATTGGTTGGCCTGCCGCATGCATCCAATAAGACGGCATATATGGTGATATTCGCGTTGCTGGGTGTCGTGGAGGGCGTGACGCTCGTGGCAACGCCCGCGCTCATCCGCGATTTCTCGCCGCAACTCGGTCGAGCGTCAGCCATGGGCTTCTGGGCATTGGGACCGGTGCTGGGCAGCCTCATCGTGACCGAGGTTTCCAGCAGCACACTCGATTCGCACCCTTCGTGGCAATTCCAGTTCTATGTCTGTGGCGTCGCCGGACTCATCGTGGCGGCCATCGCGTTCATCGGGCTGCGGGAATTGTCGCCCCGCCTGCGTGACCAATTGATGGTCAGTATGAACGATCGGCTACTCATTGAGGCCCGGGCAGCAGGAATCGATCCCGAAGCGGCGCTGAAGGGTGGATGGCGCCAGATGTTGAAGTTCGATATCGTGGGCTCTGCATTGGCCATCAGTCTGTTCTTGATGTTCTACTACATACTTGTCAGTTTCGTGATCGTGTATTTCGCAACCATCTTCGGCTACTCCGAAGCGCGTGCCAATGCGCTGGGCAACTGGTATTGGATCACCAATGTGATCGCACTCGTGGTGGCCGGCATCTTGTCCGACAAGTTGCGCGTTCGTAAGCCGTTCATGGCCGTCGGCACCGTTATCTCGATGATCGGTACCGGCATATTCGCGGTGTTGGCAACCAAGCCCGCAACCTCTTACTACACCTTCGCGGTGGTGTTCGTCGTCATCGCGATCGGTGTGGCTATGACGTACTGCGCGTGGATGGCGAGCTTCACCGAGACCGTCGAGAGGCATAATCCAGCGGCCACAGCCACCGGTCTGGCTGTATGGGGTGGCACGCTGCGCGCCTTCATCACAGTCGCACTGATCGTGTTCGCCGCTGCGTTGCCCGCCACGTCGGTGTTGGTCGATCGGGGTCCACAGGTCACCGCTCTCGCCGCGAAGTACCACGATCAAATCGCAACCGCGACTGCGGTGTCTCCCGTGGCGCTGGCTTCGCTGCAAAAGAACCCCGCTGATCCGGCGGCAGGCGCGGCCGCGGTGGGTGACCTGATGAAGGCAGGTCTGGCTTCCGACCCGCAAGCGGCGGTGAGCCGGTTGACGCAGTTGGCGACGAGGCCGATCCCCGCCGCTGATGCGCAGTATCTCGCAGCACATGGCGCGGAGGTGCAGCAAGCAGCAAAAGACAGCCCTCGCCAATGGCAGCGGTGGTGGTGGATCTGCTTCGCCTGTCAGGTTCTCTTCTTGCCGTTCCTTTTCATCATCGGGGGCCGTTGGAGCCCAGCACGCGCCCGTGAAGATGCCGAGCAGCATGAGGCTCTGGTCCAGAGGGAACTGGCCACGCTGTAGGTGGACTGCTGGTGCCTCATCCGGAAAGGTTGACACGATATGCGTGGGGATGGCGACCGGCCATGACTACCGAAGGATGGTTCCCGCCCGAAGGTGATGTCCACGTGCGAATCTGGCTGGCCGACGTGGTCTTCGACTACAGGGCCACCGCGGCGGCAGTACGCAACTTGATCCACGATTGGAGGCGAAAGCATTGGTTCACAATCGAATTGATACGCGCCACCATCGACGACTGTCGGTTGCTGCCGCGCCTGCCGTGCGAACAACTGTTCCTCGGACCGTGACCAGCGCGGTATAGCGCCGAGGGTTCCGCTTACTGAACCAACTTTTACGGAAATGACACCAGGCGAATGTCCCGCTCGAGATGCCAGCTCGGGCGGGACTCGGCGGGATGTGGCCCGGAGAAAATGATTGATACGACATCTGGGCGCGGGGGTTGTCGCTCTCGTGTCAAATCGTCTGGCCGAGGGCGTGTTCGGCTCCGATGGTCGCTCGCCAACCCTCTCCTATCACCCGGTCACCTGCTGAACGCTGATCGAATCCCGCTCGGCTCTGGATATCGGCGCGTCACCGAGTGCCGACCCAATCGACCAAGGAAAAGCGTTGAATAATCCGATCTTCACAGGACATCCTTCACTCTCGGTGCGAATTCGACTGCACCGCAAAGGGAGCACGCGATGCAGCAAGGCGTAGAAGCGCCCGTCACCCGATCGACGGGCTGGGCCCGCTATCGCGCCCTGCCGCGGTTTCGACCGCGTACGAGCATCCGGAGCAGGGTGCTGGCAATCGCGCTGATCCCGAGCATCATCTTGCTGATTACTGGCAGCTTGGTCGTGGTGTCGCTGGCAAGACAAGCACAATCGGCGCGCGATTGGTCGCAGTATCAAAGCAAGATCACCGACCCCAGCCTGGGATTTGTCAGTGCAGCCCAAGACGAGCGGACCGACAGTCTCCTGGCGCTGGCCGGATCACAGTCCGCCGCTGCGGAACTGGCGGTGCGACGCAACCAGACAACTACATCGGTCGCCGATCTGGGTCGGGCAGTCGCCGGGCTTCAGGACATCGATGCCGGCTCAGTCTCGAAATCCAGCGCCGCCTTCAAGGACCTGTCACAGCAATTGCAGCTCGTCAGACAGTCCGTCGACACGAAAAGTACCGACACAGGGAAGATCGACAGCTTCTATTCCCAGCTGGTAGCGGTTGTCTCCGCCGGCGTCCTGGAGAGCGCCGCTCGCAACGCACCCAACCACGAGAGTGTCGCGCAGCAATACGTCGCGGCAGCGTTGCTACAGGTCGCCGACCTTCATTCCCGCGCAGTCGGTTTGGCAACTTTTGCCGCAGTCCACGGCAACCCGGACCCGGCCCAGCAGCGCAGGATCGCCGCCCTCGACGGCGCGTTTCAAGAGCAGGCCAAGACCGTCGTTGCGCAGCTGCCCGAGCAGACAGCAAAGTCCTATCGGGATCTGTCCGGAAGCCGTCAGTGGCAACTTGCAGCCCTCGGTCGCGAAACCCTGGCAGAGGACGGCACCTTGTCGATGCCGTACCAAGACTGGTTGACCGCGGAGAAGGCGGTTGACGACGGATTGCTCGGATTGCTTCGGAACTACGGCGCGTACACCTTCAAGGCTGCCGATACGGCGGCTACCGATTCGCTGACGCGGTCGATCGTGGGCGGGGCCGCGTTGGCTGCCATGACATTGGCAGCCCTGTGGGTGGCTGCAACTCTCGCGAATCGACTCGTCACCAGGCTACGGAATCTGCGTTCACGCAGTCTCGAGCTCGCCGAGGAGGAGCTGCCATCTCTGATGCAGCGGATTCACAATGGCGAGGATGTCGATATCGAGGCCGAGACAACGGCTCTGGACACCAGGCCGGACGAAATCGGGCAGGTTGCGGCAGCATTCATCAGCGCACAGCGCACCGCTCTTGCGGCGGCTGTCGGCGAAGCACGTACCCGCTCGGGGTTCGGCCGAGTCTTTCTCGATATCGCCAACCGCAACCAGGCGGTGGTTCGCAGGCAACTTCAAGTACTGGATGCCGCCGAGTCCAAACAGACCGACCCCGAACAGCTGCAATACCTGTTCGACCTGGATCATCTGACCACACGGGCTCGACGAAACGCCGAAAATCTCCTCATCCTGGGCGGCGGCGAAGCAGCCAGGCGATGGCGAAAGCCCGTTTCACTCGAAGAGATCGTCCGCAGTGCGGTTTCGGAGACCGAACATCTGACCCGCGTCGGTGCCGTGCGTGTACCAGAGGTGTGGGTCGAGGGCCGGGCAGTCGCGGACCTTGTCCATCTGCTTGCCGAGCTCATCGATAATGCGACCGACTTTTCCCCGCCGGAGGCACCGGTCTCGGTGTACGGCAACGTCGTTGGGCGCGGAGTTGCTGTCGAGATCGAAGATCAGGGTCTCGGCATCCGG
The DNA here is from genome assembly GCF_042755705.1 of Nocardia sp. NPDC059154. Taxonomy (NCBI): domain Bacteria; kingdom Bacillati; phylum Actinomycetota; class Actinomycetes; order Mycobacteriales; family Nocardiaceae; genus Nocardia; species Nocardia sp. NPDC059154. Next base: position 108,272 of record NZ_JBHZCS010000032.1, on the reverse strand, counting down.
TTCGAGGAACGTGAGCGACTCAACGAACTCCTGCGGAATCCGCCCGACTTCCACGAGATGGCATTGGCGGGCAGACGAAACCTCGGTCTCTTCGTTGTGGGCCGGCTCGCACGCAGACAATCCCTCACCGTCAGTCTGCAGGAGTCCGCTTACGGTGGAATCAAAGCCATCACGCTGATTCCCGAAGGGTTGCTGCGGGAATCGCCCAGCGACGCAGCGCTTGTGCAGTCTCCGGACATCGCCGACGCTGATATTGGACGCAGCCGGGCCCGCCCCGCTCCCGCGACCAAGCCTTCAGGGTTCCGCGGCGGGGCCGACATATTGCCGGCGACCTCATCCTGGGAGGTCTCCGGTCCCACCGTTTCCATGGTGGACGACAACGGATTTGCCCACTCGTCCGCAGCCGACAGCCAACCCTCTGTGGGAGTTACAGGAACCGAGGGCCGCACCCAGCTACCTCGGCGGCAACGTCAGAAGCATCTGAAACGCGAGCTGCGGGTCGATGGTCGCCGACCGGAAGCCGACGTCGATCAGACGAGCCACGACGTTCGGCGGACTCCAGATGCCGTACGAGGTGCGATGGCTTCCTTCCAGCGCGGTACACGACAGGGCCGCGCGTCCTTTCCAAGTTCCTCTGAATGAAACGAGCAACCACACGATGAAGAACGAAACCCCTGTTCGGCTGGCGTCACCCGGATTGGACTGGCTGCTCGATGGTCTGGTCGACCGTGTCCCAGGCGCCGAGAACGCCGTGGCTCTCTCCACGGACGGCCTTCCGCTCGCCGCATCTCGCGGACTGGATCGTGAGCAGACCGAGCATCTGGCGGCCATGGGGTCCGCGCTGTGCAGCTTGGGCCGTGGTGTGGGTATGCGATTCGGCAAGGGCGCGCTCCAGCAAACCGTGATCGAACTCGACCAGGGCTATCTGGTCGTCACATCCGCGGGCTTCGGCACCTGCCTCGCATTACTCGCGGATCTGAGCGCCGATCTCGGCATGATCGCCTACGAATTGAACGTGATCGTGGGGCAGGTTCGTGATCAACTCTCGACCGGTTCACGAGTGCCCTCGGCCGGCAGTTCCCTTCGGACGCAACACCACCCATGAACGACAACGACATCGATTTCTGGCAGGACGACGACCCCGGTCCCTTGATCAGGCCGTTCGCGGTTACTCGCGGTCGCGCTGGTTCCGGAATCCACAACCTCGACCTGCTCACATTGGTGGTCGCCGTGGGGTCGGGGACAGCGGCGGTCACGTTGGAGCGGGAGTACGGCGCCATCGTGCAAATGTGTCAGGGCCGACCGTTGTCCATCGCCGAGATCGCCGCTCATCTGAATCTGTTGGTCGCAGCGGTGAAGGTACTCGTCAGCGATCTGATCAACTCGGGGTATGTCATCGTGAGATCTCCTGTGGCAGCAGGCAATCGCCCCGACTCCCTTCTCCTCCAGGCGGTGCTCGATGGCGTTCGCAAGCTCTGATTCGTTCGGCGCAGCCGGGCTGCAGACGGTTCAAGTGGCAAAACTACTTATCGCCGGCGGGTTCGGCGCCGGTAAGACCACCATGGTCGGCGCCGTCAGCGAGATCATGCCGCTCCGCACCGAGGAGCTGATCACCGACCTCAGCGTCGGCGTCGACGATCTCGCCGGCGTCGAGAACAAGACAACGACCACGGTGGCGCTGGATTTCGGCCGCATCACCCTCAGCTCGGAGGTGGTCCTCTATCTGTTCGGGACCCCAGGGCAGGACCGGTTCTGGTTCATGTGGGACGAGCTCTCAACGGGTGCGCTCGGCGCTGTCGTCCTCGCCGATACTCGGCGATTGGAGGACTGCTTCGCGCCGGTGGACTATTTCGAGTCCCGTGAAATGCCGTTCATCGTTGCGGTCAACTGCTTCGACCGCGCCGATGTCTATCTCGAGGACGAGGTCCGCGTGGCGCTCGACCTGCCGACGGATGTTCCCGTGATGCTGTGTGACGCCCGTAGCCGGGAATCTGTGAAGAGGGTGCTGATTTGCTTGCTGGAGTACGCGATGTCGGCAGGAGCGAGGTACTCGTGAGCCTCGTGAAGACCCACGACGGACCTGACGGCTACGGCGCGCTCGTCGCTGCCCGGCACAACCGTGCGGTTGAGTAGTTCGGCGACCGCGCCGGCGGTGATCAAGAGTCGGGGTCGTCCGCTGGAGGGTCGGGAGATTTGTCGTGCGTAGTCGAGATGTGTTCGCCGAGCGCGTAGTCCATAGCAGCGTCGAAACTGAGCCCTTCACCTTTCCGGCGAGCCGCGGCGAAGCTTCGCTCACTCATCGCCTGGCGGACTTTCTGTTCACACTCGTCTTGGTAGACGAGCAGGTCCGGGAAGAGCACCGGCGGACTCCCCACCGACTGGCTGAGCCGCTCCGCGGCTGCCGTGAGAACCACCGCTCGTTGAGCATCGTTACTGTCGGCGGCAATCCATGCCAGAGCTTGCATGCACAAGGTCGCGTTCAGGCGGTCCTGGACTTTACGTCCTGCCTCGAGAGCCTGCCCGAGTTGTCGAATCGCTCGGGCGTGATCACCTTGCCGCCACACCACAATCGCCTGCGCCCACAGCATGTACGACCGGAACCCAGATTCTCCCCGCGTCTCGGTGATCGCAAGCGCGCGCTCGTAGCATTCGATCGACTTCTCCGTGTCGTCGAGCAGCAAGTACGTCAGCCCGAGGACGCCCAACGCCATGAGCAGGAAGGCGAGGACGTCCCTTTCGGCGTATACCTGGGCGGCTTTCTCGAGATGCGGACTCGCCTCGGAAGGATTCCCGCGGAACACATGGAGAAGTCCGTCGGCAAGGTCTATATGTGCGTGGGCCAAGGGGTCGGTGGTCCGGTCGATGAGCGCGTGCCCGTCACGCATCGGAGCGGCCATTGCATCAATGTCGCCCTGCATTCCGGCCATATAGACACCGAGGCAGAGCGCAGCGGCGCGGTCGACGGTAGCTTGGTCCGACTGGCAGGCCAGAAATCGGTCCAGCCAGCGCCTGCCCTCGGTGATCGAACCGTGAGAGTGCCAGAAGGGGAAGAGAGTCGTGGCGATCCGGGTTCCGATTTCGGGGCTGTCGGACACGCAGAATTCCATCGCCTGCCGTAGATTCGGTAGCTCCCGACCGAACCTGGTAATCCACTCGAGTTCCCGGGGACTGACCCAATCGTCTTCCGCGTCGAGGGCGAGCTTCTCGTACCAGTCTCGGTGGCGGCGGCAGAGTTCAACGTATTCGCCCGACGCTCGGGCCTTCTCGAGGCCGTATGCACGCACGGTCTCGAGCATTCTGAACCGCACCGCGACACCCGCCTCCTGCCGTGTCAGGATCGATTTGTCGACGAGGAAGGCTTCCGTGTCCAGGAAATCCTGTGCCGTGAGGCCATCGCCACAAACGTATTGCGCCGCATCGAGTTCGAAGCTTCCGGCGAACACCGACAGCCGCACCCACAGCTGTTGTTCGGCCGGGGTGCACAGGTCGTAACTCCAGTCGATACACATGCGCAGGGTCTGTTGCCGCGACGGAGCGTTCCTGCTGCCGCGGGTCAGCAATGCGAAGCGGTCGGTCAACCGCTGCAAGATCTGCTCGGGCGACATCGCCCGCAGCCGGGCCGTCGCCAGCTCGATCGGCAACGGCAACCCATCCAGCCGCTGACAGATTCGCGCGATGGTGACCTTGTTGTCCTCGGTGAGCTCGAACCCCGCGACAGCCGCGCGACCACGTTCGGCAAAAAGTGTCATCGCGTCGTTTCGGGGCAGGCCACTGGATAGCTGATCGGGGTCAGGGATCGACAGCGGGGGAATCGGCAGCACCGCTTCACCGCCGAGGCCGATCGGCTCACGGCTCGTCGCAAGAATCCGCAGGCCGGCACACGTGCGAAGCAGCGATTCAGCGAGCGTCGCGACCCTATCCACCAACTGCTCGCAGTTGTCCAATACAAGCAACAGTTTCCGCGGCGCGAGGAAATCGACGAGCGCTTCGTCGACCGGCCGCGCGGCGCGGTCTCCCAATCCCAGTGCGCCCGCCACCACACCGGCCAACAGTGACGCGTCACGTAAGTCGCCCAGCTCCACAAAGGCCACGCCGTCGGGGAAATCGCGTTGCACGGTGGCGGCAACCCGCACCGCCAGGCGGGTCTTTCCTACCCCACCGATCCCGGTCAACGTCACCAATCGCGAGGTAGACAACGAATTCTTCGCCTCGATCAGCTCTGCGCTCCGATCAACGAAACTGGTCAGCTCCAGCGGAAGCCCACCGATTCGGCCCGACCCCGACGGCGGATGGCGGTGGGACACGTGCCCTGCCGAGGAGGACTTCGGGCGTCCTGCCGCATGTTCTGCTTCGGACCTCGTGGCCAGACCCATCTCATCGACGGGGAAACCATGGCGAAATTGGGATGCCTGGAGTTGTTCACCCAATTCTGCCGCTGAGGGGCGACCCGCCGGCTCGCTGGACATGGCACATTCGATGATGGTGCTGACATCCTCGGGAATGCCGTGCTCACGCGGGTCCGGAGCGGGCTCGGCCGTAATTCTGAGGAATTGGGCCACCAACTGCTCACCGCTGCGTCGTTCGAACGCGGCATGACCGGTGACCGCAGCGAACAATGTCGCACCCAGACCGTAAATATCCGTCGCGGGACTCGGCGGCTCGCCGGCCACCACCTCGGGAGCAGTGAACGCCGGCGTACCGGTCAGAAACCCGGTGGCAGTAACGAATCCGCCCGCAATATGGGCGATTCCGAAGTCCGTCAGCGCAGGATCGCCGTAGTCGTTGTAGAGGATGTTCGCGGGCTTGACGTCACGGTGGAGCACCCCGCGGCGGTGTGCAGCCTCCAAGGCCCCGGCCATCCGCACCCCGAGCCGGAGCGCTTCCTGCAGCGGGAGCGGTCCGTGATGGCGGATCCGCGCGTCGAGAGAGCCTTGGGGATAGTAGGGCATGACGATGAAGGGGCGACCGTTATCGGTGGCACCAGCCTCGAGGACATTGACGATATTGGGGTGCCCGGTCAGCCTGCCCGCCGCACGCTGCTCGCGGAGAAAGCGCGCCCGATTGTCCTCGTCGAGATCGGCGGTGAGCACCTTGACCGCCACGATCCGGTCCAGCGAACCCTGCGTGCAACGATAGACAACACCGAAACCACCACGGCCGATCTCCTCGGCATCGTCGAACCCAGCCATCGCTAGTTCCGCCACGACCGAACCGGATACGTCGCGTTGCGTCGGAAACGGATCGACGTCGCTCATCGACTACACCTCACCCCAAGAATATCGCCGGTCGACCCGTCGGAGACCGACAAGTAGCCGGAGGGGGTTGCATGGTCAGGCCAGCTCAAACCTGCGACGTCATGATCGTGGCTTCGAACCGCACATGAGCAGTAGCCGCGGAGGCGAGGGGCGTCCCGCGCAAGAGTGCATTACGGGCGAGCGTTCACGTTGCGGGCCAAACCATCGAGGATCAAGCCGAGCTTGGCGTGCAGGGCGGGAGCAAGGGGGAACGGGATGCGGCTGTGCTCAGCGGCTTGGAGCCAGCGTTGAAGGGTGTCCGTGTAACAGGCGGACAGGACCTCGGCGACGATCTCGGCCTCGGGCGATGGCTCGAATTCGCCAGATGCTTGTCCGTTCCGGATAGTCACCACAAACGACTCGAAGACCGGGAAGGGGCCTTCGAAGGTGCCCAGTTCGGTGAGCCAGCCCATGGCGAGGACCTTGGCCATGCGCGGGTCGGTCTCATTCGCATGCGCTAATGCTTCGAATTGCAAAGCCAATTGGTCCCGCGCCGACTCCCGGTCCGCACCATCGACAAGCCATGCTGAAGCCAGGGCGCGGCGATCGGCGGCCCACACGGCGAGCATGTCCTGCTTTCGCGCGAAATGGTTGTACACCGTGCGGCGAGCCAGGTCAGCGCGAGCAGCGATCTGGTCGACGGTGGTGGCGGCATACCCCTGGTCTGCGAATAGCTCCAATGCTGAAGACAGGATCCGGTCGCGAATCTCCTGGCGACGCCGATCGCGACGGTCGGCTGGGGGTCCTTCTGCCACGGCTCGCGCCGACATGGCCGTGGGATCGGTCCGCTCGCTCACTCGCTCTCCTGTCGTCGATCTTCCGTAAGCATAATTTGCACTCTTAGTGCATGCATGCACTCTGTGTGCATACACTTCGGGCATGGCTGCGAGAACGAGGTCCGCGGCTGCAGGTCCGGAGGTTCACCATGGCATTCACCTTCCCCATCGACGCGCAAGAGTTGATCGATGAACGCGCAGCTCAATGGATCGGTCAGGGCGTCCAGCCCGGGGTGGTTCAACAGGTACGCGGCCGCATCACCAACATGTGGCTGGACGGCCCTGGAGGGTGGGCACACGAATGGTCCGCAGCCGCAACGCAGGCCGAACAGGACAGCGATCCACTGTCGGCAGCCTTGCTCTACGGTGTCGCGAAGTTCCCTGTCCTGGCCGATGATTCACATCGACGTGCATACGACAACCAGCTCCGCACCTATCTCGCTGCGGCCGAGCACCTTCCGGTCGCGTTCGAACGCCACTCCGTCGATGTGCCGTTCCGGGCATCGTCGGTACCGGTGGCCACACACCTGTACCAGCCCACGGATCTCCCGGACGACGCACCCCTCGTGCTGGCCCTCAGCGGCGTCGACACCTGGAAGGTGGAACTGCATCGCACCGCCGTCGGCGCCGCGCAGGCAGTGCGCGCTCGGATCGCAACCGTCGACATGGCCGGCACCGGCGAGTCGCTGGTACCCAACGGCCCCGACGGCGAGCTGTATCTGGTCGGGGTTATCGATTGGCTGCGCAAACGTTTCCCGGCGAGCCGAAAAGTGGGAGCCATCGGCTTCAGCTTCGGTGGGCACTGGACCACCAAGCTCGCACTCACCCGACGTGTGGACGCGGCCGTCAGCATCGGCGGCCTCGTGGAAGCGGCGTTCTCCGCCGAGAACGTCACCGCCCTCCGGTTCGGTATGGCGGGAATCTTCGGCAATTCGCTTCGGCTGGACGTTGCCCCCAGCCCCGCGCAACTCGTCGAAACCATGGCGTCGTTCTCCCTGCGCACCCAGGGGCTGCTCGACAATTGGGGAGCCGATCCGATCCCACTGTTGTCGGTCAACGGCGACCTCGACCAGCATGTGCCGACGGCGGATACGACCGTGCTGGAAGACCGCCCGAATACCATCGCCCGGCTGGTCCCCGGCGCATCGCATTGCGCCGCAGAGCGTCTCGGTGACCTGATGCCCTGGATTCTTGATTGGCTGCGAGCGGAGCTGTCATGAGCGACGTCACGAAATCCATTGCAGCAGTACGGAACACCAGTACCGCATCCCAATTCGGAACGCCCGGCGGCCAACTCACCGAGCTGCGCCGCGGTGTCTACGCCTGGATACAACCCGACGGCTCCTGGTGGATCAATAACGCCGGTGCAATCGCGGGCGGCAATGGTGTCGTGCTGGTCGATACCTGCGCCACCGCCGAGCGCACACACGCGTTTCTGAACGCCGTCGACACCGCAACCTCCGGAACGCCCGTTCGCGCGGCCATCAACACCCACGTCCACGGCGATCACACCCATGGCAATGCTCTTCTCCCGGACACTGCGCGGATCATCGGTCACCGGGAGACCCGGGACGGCATAGCATCCGACACGGTACTGACCGCTCCCCCACCGGTGTGGAATCCCATGCCGCACTGGGGGATCGACCGCCATCGGCTCCCTGATGTAATCGCAGACGGTCCGCTGTCACTGTTCGCCGGTGACCGCGAGATCATCGTCCAACATCCCGGATATCACGCACACACCAGCGGCGACCTGATCGCCTGGCTGCCGCATGAACGCATTCTGTTCGCCGGTGACCTGCTGTTCAACGAGGTCACTCCGTTGGCATTCATGGGATCGATGGAAGGGGCCCGTCGGGTTTTGACCTGGATTGCCGAGTTCGAACCGGCAGTGGTCGTTCCCGGCCACGGTCCGATCATCGAACGCACTGAGCTCAGCGGGGTTCTCGACGCACACGACCGGTACTACCGTTTCGTCCTCGACACAGCCTGCGAGGGCCGCGCAAAGGGCTGGACACCGCTGGAGTCTGCCCGCAACTGTGACCTCGGCGCATTCGGACACTGGGGTGACCCGGAACGGATCGTGCTCAACCTCCATCGCGCCTACTGCGACGCCGACGGCACCGATCTCGATCCGGCAGCCGCCTTCGCCGATGCGGTGGCATTCCACGGAGGCCCTCTGCGCTGCCACGTCTGATCACGGAAATCGGTACAGGAGTTCCACATTGCGATACATCACCTATGTACACGCCACTGACGGCGAGCGAGTAGCCGTACTCGAAGACAACAACGCCTTCGCCCTCGAACCGGGACTTCGATTGATCGACCTACTCGGCGACGACGGCGAGCGGTTGCACGAAGCAGGCCGCCGAGCCCTGGCCGATCCACGCCAGGTACGCGCCGTCTCGGAGGTGACACTGCGCTCACCAATCCCGCAGCCACCAACCGTCCGCGACTATATGACGTTCGAAAGCCATCTGGAAGGGGTCATGAAGCTGACCGACCCCCGAGCGGCGATCCCCGCTGAGTGGTACCGCGCCCCCGCGTTCTACTTCACCAACCCCTACGCGGTGATCGGCCCGGCCGACCCCGTACCGATCGCACCCGGCAGCCACGCATTCGATCTCGAACTCGAGGTCGCCGCCGTCATCGGTCGGGCAGGCAGCAACATCCGAGCCGAGCGAGGCGAGAACCACATCGCCGGCTACACCGTCATGATCGACTGGTCGGCGCGGGATCTCCAATTCGACGAAATGCAGGTTCGACTCGGTCCGGTCAAGGGGAAAGATACCGCCACCACGCTCGGGCCCGCGCTCGTCACCCCGGACGAGTTGGAGTCGGCACGATCGGGCACATCCTTCGATCTCGCAATGACCGCGTCGATAAACGCCACCGCTATAGGCCAGGACACGTTGGCGTCAATGCACTTCTCGTTCGGCGAGATGGTGGCGCATGCCTCCCGCGGTACCTGGGTCAAACCTGGAGACGTGCTCGGATCGGGCACCTGCGGCGGCGGATGTCTCGCAGAGCTGTGGGGCCGGAAGGGCCGCGATGCGCATCCGGCTTTGGCCCCCGGCGATTCCGTCACGGTCACCGTGGACCGGCTGGGTTCACTGACGACGCGGATAGCCGCGGATTCCGAAGTGGCCGGCTAGCAGCCACTTCGAGCGATCGAAGCACATCCGGCCCGGAACGACGGACATGATCGCGCTCCGCGGAGCCGCCAATCGTGAATTCCCCTCCGGCAGAGGAATTTTCATCGACTGAAATTCGACTCGCTGGTTGTTGATCGCCCAGTGCACAGATCGACAAGTGACGCTGCGCTCTCGGTCAAGCGCGTCGTGAGCGCAGCGGTGAAAGTGGTGGGCGCGGCGAGTGACCGGCGCCACATCACGGGGTGGAGACGTATCGGTTCTCGTGGCGTGCGGGCAGCGCACGCCGTGGAGAGGACGAGCAACCATGGGATTGCGCAGGCGAATAGCGGCATCTTTCGTGGCCGCGGCCGTTATGGCGGTATCGGTCGCGAGCACTGCAGCCGCCCGGCCGAGCGGCGACTTCTACGATCCACCGGCACAACTACCAGCGGAGCCCGGACAGATAATCCGTTCCGAAGCCTTCACACCCGCAGTGCCTGCGATCGGTGACAGCGGGCTCGAGGCGGCCACCGCACTACGAATCATGTATCGCAGCAATGACACTCACGGCGATCCGCTCGCGGTGACAGGATCATATTTCGAACCGATCGCATCCTGGCGCGGGCCGGGACCTCGGCCTTTGATTGTCGTGGCACCAGGCACCGTTGGCCAAGGTCCCCAGTGCGCTCCGTCGAAGCTGTTCGGCGATCTCGCGCATTACCAGCCGCCCTTCATGACCGCATACGAGGCGACCACCGTGTACCCGCTACTGGCGCTCGGAGCGGCAGTCGTCATGACGGACTATGACGGATTGGGCATGCCAGGGGTGCACGATTACGTCAATCGGCTCGCCGAGGCCCACGCGGTGCTCGATTCCGCCCGGGCCGCAAGGAATCTGCCGGACGCGGAGATCACGGAGCGAACACCGATCGTGCTCTTCGGCTATTCGCAGGGTGGGCAGGCGTCCGCTGCTGCGGCCGAGCTCCACAGCGCATATGCCCCCGACCTGAATATCGTCGGCGCCTACGCCGGCGGCGTTCCCGCAGACCTGCGCGCCAATTTCGCGGGCGGATCCATCGATAGCGGCCCCCTCGCCGGGGCGGGCGGCGCCACAGGACTGATCGGGTACTTCCTCAACGGCGTATACGCCGACTACCCACAGATCCGTCCCGAGATCGACAGAATGCTCAACGATGCAGGTTGGGCGATGCTGCGCGCGGCGGCCGGAATGTGCATCCCCGAAACGACACTACGCTTCGGCTGGCATCCATCGAACGAATTCACTTCCAACGCAATGAGCTTCAGTGAGTGGATCGCCAACTCACCACTCCTGGGCGAAATAGTTGATGAGCAGCGGCTCGGCGGCGCAATACCGGATATGCCGGTGCTGCTGATGAACTCCACCTCAGACGACGTCATGCCGTTCGAGCCGGTGCGCCGCCTCGCGCAGCAGTGGTGTGCACGCGGTGCCACAGTGCAGCTGACCGCGATCGATTCGGTGCCCTCCCTGCTGCCGAGCAGCGGTCTCAGCCATAGCCTCGCCGATCTGCCTGCGATGATCGACGCGCGCGACTGGATCATGCGGCTGTTGAGCGGTGCCCCAGCGCCGTCAGACTGCACCGACCTGCCATGAATCGAGGGGCTCGGATGCGCAGCCCGTGAATAGATTTGGCCCGGCGACCGTAGTCGCCGGGCCGCGGGTGCCCTACCGCACCAGTTTCAGCAGCTCCCGGTGGCTGCGGTCGTAAGCATGCGCGAGCTGCCATGGATCGGCGTCGGCGCTCGCGTCGACCACGAATCCCACATTCAGCTCTCCGTCATAGCTGAAGACGATGACGCTGAATCCGAACCCTTCGACCACACCTCCCACCGGATAGATGGCTTCGACTCGTTCACCGAAAACCGCGACCGGTCCCGAAGGCCCGGGCACATTAGAGATCACGGCATTCGCGGTCGCCCCCGTGAGGCCGGCGAGACGGGACGCCGCTCGTGAGGCTCGCAGGAACAGCGCAGGCAGCACTAGATCGTTGGCACCCTCGATTGCCGACAGCGGGACCGCATGTTGGCGGGCCTTTGCAAGACGCAACGTCTGATGTGTACGCCTCAGCATCGATTCAGGATCGAGTTCATCGGTTCGCAGCTCGACCAGCATCACTTGGACGTGGTTGCCGTCTTCGGTGGCGTCGGCGGAGCGCACCGACATCGGCACCAGTGCGACCAGCGGCTCGTCGGGAAGTTCGCCGAGTTCGGTGAACCAGTCGCGAACGGCACCCGCCGTGGTGGCCACAATGACGTCGTTCACGGTGACCCCGTAGTGCGCCTTCAACCGCTTGACCTCGTCGAGCGGCACACGGGTGAACGCCCATCGGCGTTGACCGAGCGGCGGACGATCGCACCTCGTGCCCGGCACACGCAGTTTCGGCGTATCGAGACCGTCTCCCCCGGCTGCGATTCGGCTCAACCGAGCCACCCTGCGCACGGTGCCGGAGAGAGTTCCCGCACCTGGCACGACCCGGAACGGCATGAGGTGATCAAGGTAGGGAACCGACCGAGCCCCGCCGCGTACTGCACGAAGTACCTGGTCGGGCAGGCTCGACAACCCTTTGGTCAGCAAATCCCAATTGGAGGGCACGGGCTCGCCGGGCGGCATCGCAGGGTGCCGCAGAGGGGTCGGAAGCGGCTGATCGAAGAGCACGGAGTGCGCGCGCAGGCCCGAGATACCGTCCACCGCAGCGTGGTGCAGTTTGAACATGATGGCCCGGCGGCCTCCCTCCAGCCCGGTGATCAGGTACAACTCCCACAGTGGACGCGTGCGATCCAGTGGCTGGGAAACGATCTCGGTGACCAGCTCGGCCAGCGCACGGTCGTCGCCCGGACTCGGCGCCCTCACCTCGCGCACGTGGTGGTTCAGATCAGGGCTCGGCTCATCAGCCCAATACGGAAAGTCCAGCCCGAATGGCACATTCACGAGTTTGCGCCGCAAAATCGGCGCGAGATGCATGCGTTCGTCGATCCGGTCGTGAAGCAGCTGCCGCGTAATTTGCTCAGTCCCGTTGCTGGGCGCCAGAATCGACACCGAGGCCATCTCCAGCCGCTGTGTTGCGGTCTCGACCGCCAGCATGAACGCGTCGGTCATGGACAGCTTCTTCATTTGTATCTCCCCGCTGGATCCGTATGCCGTCATCGCTGGGCTCGGTTCCCGAGAAGGGCGTGAACGCCGCACCGGCCGCGGGGGCGGACCGGTCGGCAGGTGAGCCCGATCTCAGGCACCCCTGCCTTGTGATGCATACAACTCTTCCAGCGTCGTACCGAGCTCCGCTTGTCCCACCGCGCAGATCAGGTTGCCGATTCACGCAAACGCTGCCGCCATTCAATATGGCGGCAGCGCTGTGGGTTTCGCGTGTGCACAGGTTCGGAACGCGTAGTCGCTGCGGGCGGGTTCGAGCCCAATTCCGCTGGCGGATTCGGTGATGACAGCTATCGATGTCGACACGAATCTTTCTAATCCGTGGCGGCACCGTCCACTCGGCGCTGCTGCGCGACCAGCGCTCCTCGGCTGAAACCTGCTGCGAAGGCGCCCCTTTCACGCACCTTGGCCTCGGTCAGAGCATCCACTTCAACTGCGATGCGGCGGAACGGTCGATCGATGAGTGACCACAGCACGCCCCGTAGCACGTGTTGGATACGCAGCGAGCGCGGTACGAAGACGCGCCGGGCACGGCCGTTCACGCCACGCGCCAGCAGGTCGGCCGCCATCGCCACCGGGTAGGTCCTGGCCGCGGCACCGGGAAGCTTCCGGCGCATCCGCGCCAGATCGGCGTGCTCACGATCCCCGTCTCGCACCATCGGGGTGTCGATGAACATGAGATAGGCGATACCGACGTCGATTCCGAGATGGGCGACCTCGGTTCGCAGGGTGTTCAGCAATGCCTCGAGGCCGGCCTTGCTCGCACCGTAGAACGCCTCGCCCGGAGGGCTCATGATCGCGGCCGCCGAGGCCACGCCGAGCACGTAACCGCGGCTGACGGCAAGGTGAGGCAGGCAGGCGTGCAGGAATCGCCAGTTGCCGGTGAGGTTGACATCCAGTTGGACTGCGAGCACATCGGGATCCAGATGCCTTGCCGCGCCGACCGTTCCGATGCCCGCATTGGACACGGCCACATCGATCCGGCCGAATCGTTCGATAACGGCGGCGACCGCCGCAGCGACGGAATCGGATCGCACGATGTCGCAGGGGACGGCGGTGGCCGCGTCACCGATCTCGGCCGCGGCCCGTTCCGCGGCGGCACCGTCGATGTCGAGCAGGGCCACCCGGTGGGTCCGAGCCAACCGGCGAGCGAGTTCGAGCCCGATTCCGCTGGCGGCACCGGTGATGACAGCTACTGGTGTGGACACGAATATTCCTTACTGCGAACGAGTCTCAGGCGGGATCGGCTACTTTGAGGACGAGCTTTCCCGGCTTCTTGCCACTGAACATGGTGGGCAGCAGTGCAGGCGCATTGTCGAATCCCTCGACGATGTTCTCCTCGACGTGCAGGCGACCCTCGGCCACCCATTCGGCCAGCTGGGCCGCGCCTTCGGCCAGGCGGTCACGGTAAAAGAAGAGCAGGATCCCCTGGACGGTCAGCTGGTGGGTGCAGATCCGCATGTAGTTCTTCGGCCCCGGCACCTCCACATCCGTATAGCCGGACGACATTGCACCGCAGATCAGCACCCTCCCGAGAGGGGCCATGTGGAGCAGCAGCGTATCCAGCATTTCGCCGCCCACATTGTCGAAGTACGCATCGACTCCGTCCGGGCACAATTCCTGCAACCGGGCGGCGATGTCGTCGTTCTTGTAGTCGATGGCCGCGTCGTACCCGGCCTCCTCGACCACCCAGCGGCATTTGTCCGGGCCACCCGCGATACCGATCACCTTCTTGGCACCGAGCGCCTTCGCGATCGCCCCTGCCAGGGAACCGGTGGCACCGGTGGCGGCCGAGACCACGACGGTGTCACCGGGCTTCACCTTCAAACCGTCGACGACGCCGAAGTATGCGGTCAGTCCGCCGACGCCGAAGACCCCGAGATTCCATGACAGCGGATAGTCGGCGAGCGGCAGTACTCGCAACGGCATCGGCCCGTCGCTGCGTGCGACCACATAGTCCTGCCAGCTCATGAATCCTTCGACGAAATCACCGACCACGTAGGCGGAATCGTTCGACGCGACGGCCTGCCCGATGCCCATCGTGCGCATCGGTTCGCCGATCTGAACAGGTGGCATATAGCCGCCGTCGTCGGTGATCCAGATCCGCTGACTCGCGTCGTATCCGAAATACAGTGTGCGCACGAGCACTTCGCCATCACCGATGGTGGGAATGTCGGTCTCGTGGTATCCGAAGTCGTCCGGCTCGACGTCACCGGCGGGACGGTTCACCAGACGCCACTGGCGATTGATCAGGGCAGGGGAAGTGATTTGCGACATTTCTACTCCTAGAGGCCGAGATCGCGGCCGATGAGTTCTTTCATGATTTCGTTGGTGCCGGCCCAGATCTTGGTGATCCGTGCGTCGCGCCAGGCGCGGGCGACCCGGTATTCGTTCATGAATCCGTAGCCGCCATGCAGCTGGACGCACTGGTCGAGGACCCGGTTCTGAGCGTCCGCCGACCACCATTTGACCTTCGCGGCATCGATAGCGGTGAGCTCCCCGCGTACATGCGCCATGATGCGGTCGTCGAGGAACGCCGTCGTGACGTCCATCAGGGTGACCAGCTCGGCGATGGTGAACTTGTTGTATTGGAATGCACCGACCGGTTGACCGAAAGCCCGCCGCTGCTTGACGTATTCGATTGTCTCGCTCAGGATTTGAGCAGCACTCCCGACGTTGGTAACCGAGGTCGCCAACCGTTCCTGCGGCAGCAAGTGCATCATCGAGATGAACCCGCGGTCGATCTCACCGAGCCGATTGGCGTTGGGCACCCGGACCCCGTCGAAGAACAGTTCGGCCGTGTCCGCTTCGTCTTGGCCGACCTTGTCCAGCTTGCGTCCGCGGGTGAACCCGGGTGTACCGTCCTCGATCACGAACAGGGTGATGCCCTTGGACCCGCCACCGGGCGTGGTGCGTGTCGCGACGATCACCAGGTCAGCTTGGAAACCATTGGTGATGAAGGTCTTCGCACCGTTGATCACCCAGTCGTCACCGTCGCGGACCGCGGTGGTCTTCAGCGCGGCCAGATCGGTGCCGCCGGAGGGTTCGGTCATCGCGATGCCGCAAATGAGCTCGCCCGCGGCCATGCCGGGCAGCCATCGTCGCTTCTGTTCCTCGGTGCCGAGCTCGACGAAGTAGGGCGGACAGACATCCGAGTGAATACTCAGACATGAGGCCACACCCAAGCTGAAGGCCGAGATCTCCTCGGCGACAATCGCATTGAATCGGAAGTCGTCGGCACCCGCACCGCCGTACTCCTCCGGGATGCTCAGACCGAGCAGCCCCTGTGCACCGGCTTCCTTCCAGATATCGCGCGGCACGGTCTTCTCCGCCAACATCTGCTCGTGACGCGGAGCCAGGTTTCGACTGACGAACGCCCGCACCGAATCGCGGAATACGTCGTGATCGTCGTCGTAGATAGAGCGCTGCATGATTCCTCTCAGGCCTGGGGCAACACGACCAGGCGAACCGGGTTGCCCTGGCGTGCATTCAGTTGGGCGATGCCGTCGGCGATGTCGGTCAGCGGCATGGTGGCAGTCACCGAGCCGGAGACGTCCAGTCGTCCCAGTTCGACCAGCTCGACCAGCTCCTCCAGGTGCCGTAGTCCTCCGCCGAGGTGCCCGCGGACCTCCTGCATGCGCAGCTGGAAGGTGAACGGGTCCGCCAGCGTGATCGGCTCGGGCGTCAAGCCGACCAGTACCGCCTTACCGCCCTGGCCCAGCGCGGCCACGGCCTGTGCCCGCACGGCGTTCACGCCGACGAATTCGGCCGCGATGTCGAGCCCGGAACCTTTTGTCACCCGCCGTATTTCATCCAGGTGCGTGGGGTCGGTGGGGTCCAATGCGATATCCGCGCCCAGGCGCAGGGCGCGCTCGCGAGTGGCCGGTACCGGATCGAGGGCGATGATCGGTGCGGCCCCCGCCAGCCGAGCGATCTGCACAGCGTGGGTACCGAGACCACCGAGTCCCCAGATACCAACCGATCGCGACGGGCCGACCGCGGCGGTGTCCACGAGCGCGGCATAGGGAGTCGTGACCGCATCGGCGAGGATGGCCGCCTGCGCGAGCGGGATGCTTTCCGGCACCGCGACGAGCTGTTCGTATCCGACGACCACGTATTGCGCCCAGGCCCCGTCGTAATAGGCGCCCATGACCTGAAGGTCGGTGCAGGCATCGGCGCCCATTCCACGTACACAGTTCTCACAGCGCCGACACGCCCTGCCGGGTGTGAGCACCACTCGCGCACCATCTTTCCAGCGATCGGGCACGTCCGGCCCGATCGCAGCGATGGTGCCGGCGGCCTCGTGGCCCGGGGTGACGTCCGGAATCGGGGGCGGCAGCAGGCCCTCGATCAGATGCACGTCCGACATGCAGATCCCACACGCCTCGACCCGCACGAGAACCTCGCCTCGACCCGGCTCCGGGATCGAGACCTGCTCGAGCGCAAAAATCTTGGTGTCGGAGTGGTACCGCGCAGCTGTCATTGTGTTCATTGCCGTCCTCGATTCCGGGTGGGGCCACGACGGGCCACGTGGTCAGATCTGCCGCGCGTGCTCGCGCCAGAACGGCTCGCGTACATCCTTTTTCAGGACCTTGCCGTTGGCACTGCGGGGCAGTTCGGCCACGAAGACCACGCTCTTCGGCGTGCGAATACCGCCCAGGCGCTCCCGGCAGTAGGCGATGAGCTCCTCCTCGGCAACCTCGGCGCCAGAGTTCAGCTCCACTACGGCTGTAACCGCCTCGCCCCAATCCGGGTGCGGCGCCCCGATCACGGCGCAATCCTGCACGGCCGGATGCGACCAAACGACCTGCTCGACCTCGCTCGGGTAGACGTTGAAGCCACCCGAGATGATCATGTCCTTCTTGCGGTCGGTGATGTGCAGGAAGCCCTCGTCGTCGAGGTAGCCGATGTCGCCGGTGTGCAGCCAGCCGTCGATGATGGTTTCGGCGGTCTTGTCGGGGGCCTTGTAGTAACCCTTCATGACCAAGTCACCGCGCACGCAGATCTCACCGGGTGTTCCGGTGGGCAGCATCTTCCCGTCGGCGTCGAGGATCTCCACCCGCACCATCGGGCCCGGTCGCCCGGCCGCCGAAAGCCTGGTGTCATCCGCGATTTCGCCGTTGCGGAAGTGATCTTCCGGGCGCAGGAACGCGATGCCGGACGGGGCCTCGGTCTGGCCGTATCCCTGATGCAGCACCGGCCCGAACACCTCGATCGCGCGGCGCAGCTTCTCGGTCGACATCGGGGCCGAGCCGTACATCAGATACTCGAGCGAGGAGAAGTCCCGCTGTTCGACGCCCGGAACCTCGAGCAGCCGGTAGATCACCGTCGGCGGCAGGAAAAGCTCGGTGACGCGGTGCTTTTCGATCAGGTCGAGCAGTGCGACCGGATCGGGCCTGGTCATCACGACGACGGTTCCGCCCCGGGCGGTGCACGGCAGGGTGAGGGTACCCGCCGTGTGCGTCATCGGGGCGGCAACGAGGTTCACGATCTGCTTAGCCGCCGGATAAGGGGCGGCGAGCATCTGGTGCACGGCACTGACGGTCAGGCTTCGGTGGGTGTTCATCACCCCCTTCGGAGCTCCGGTCGTGCCGCCGGTCGGCATGATTCCCGCGACGGCGTCCGGTGCTGGAATGTAGTCGGGGAGAGCGCTGGACACGCCGTCGAGAAAGCCCTCCAGCAGGCGCGCATCGGCCGACGCCGCCGTCTCGCCGTCCGAACCGAGCGAGACCACCGTGTGCAGCTGCTCGAGCTCTGGGCGCAGCTTGGCCACCAGCGGCAAGAACTGTTCGTGGCAGAACAGCACCTCGCAGTCGAAACCGGACAACAGCCGTTGGGTTTCCTCCGCAGGGTTGGCCGGATTGACCGGCACCCACGCCAGCCCGGCCCGCCACAGCCCGAGGACACACGCCCAGGCCAGCGGATCGTTGCCGGACAGTACAGCGCCCTTCGTCTCCGGCGGAAGCTCCTGCGCGAGAAGTGCGTTCGCGACTCGACAGGAGAGTTCGCCGATTTCGGCGTAGGTGTAGCTGCGATCGCCGGCGATGAACGCCACACCCTCCGGGTGAGCGCGCCAGCCTCTATCGAAGAAATCGGTGATTGCCATGAATACTTCCTTCTCGGCGAGCTACGGATGTAGCTTTCCAGCGCGGTGCAGCATCGAGTTCAGAGAGCCGAACTTCATTGTCAGCAAATGGTTTTCACCATCCTCGATGCGCGCGGCGCGCGCGTCGCGGAACAGCTTCTCCATCGGGTATTCCTTGGTGAGGCCGTAACCGCCGAACAGCTGCAATGCTTCGTCGGCAACCTCGAAGGCGAGTTCGGTCGTGGTGACCTTCGCCGAGGCCGTGTAGTACGGGTGCTTCTGCGGTGACAGGAAGGTGTAGTCGGTGGCCCGGCGTGCGACTGCTCGCATGGTCTCGACGTTGCGGGCCATGATGCCCAGCCGGTACTGCACCAGCTGATGGTCGGCCAGCAGCGCACCACCTTGGCGACGCTGGTGGGTGTACTCGACGGCGTGCTCGAGGGCGGCACGCGCCAGACCGGTCATGATCTGGGACATCGCGACACCAGCCGACGACCAGGTCCCGGCGTGCCCGCGCCAATAGTCGTCACCCAGCGACAGCGCGTATCGCACCGGCACTTTCACGTTATCGAAGAAGATCTCGCCCTGGGGCTGGGCGCGCTTGCCCAGCTTCTCCAGCGGCCGACCGCGGCTGACGCCAGGAAGGTCCAGCGGGACGATGACTTCCACGCCGCGAGGGTGCCCCTCCTCGTCGAAGAAGCCCTCACCGTAGTCGGCGGCAATGGTCAGCAAGCCGACGTGCGCGACGGGGCCATTGGTCACCCACGCCGAACTCTGGCCGTTGATCACGATGTCGCCGCCGGAGACCCGCGCCGTCAGATTGCCCTTGTTGCCCTGTGCGGCGTTGGCGTGTCGTTCGCTCGGATACAGGCTCAAGCCGTCGGAGCCGCGGTCGGGCTGGGTGCCGATCCAGGCGCCGAGCTTGCCCGTGCACAGATCGACCAGCTCCTGGTTGCCGGCGCGGGCGGCCATCATCTTCGGGAAGGCGCCGGCGCCGAGCGTCACGGCCAAACCGGCATCGCCCCAGCCGAGTTCCTCCACCGCGATGGCCTGCAGTCGACCCATGGTCGCCGGGGGCACGCCTTCGATCGTGGTGTCGAATTCGATTCCGGATGTCGATGCGGTCTGCAGGAACTCCCAGAACGGAGATCCGTGCGCGACCACATCCTGCGCGGTCATCCTGTCGAGCACGACGCCGGCCGGGCGCATCACCTCGCGTGCGAAACCGTGCAGTGCCTGTTGCACGGCACGCTCGTCATCGCCGAGCACCTCGAAGCCGGACAGCTCCACGTGCGGGAAACCGGGCCGCACCGATGCGCGGACTTCATTTCCGAGCTGTTGTGTCATGTGCCTGCCTCCTCTACTTGGCCACGGCGGCAAGCGATTTCGCGATGGCGGCCGGGAGGTCGCGTTCGTTCTCGGCGTCCTGGAGCGCGGCCAGCCCCTGCAGGAATTCCTGCACGGCCGGAATCGTGAGCAGCGTCTTCATGGCGTTGTTCTCGACACGGAAACCAGCGAACTGGGCATCGACGGCGCTCTCGTAGACGGTCTTGAGCACCTCGCCGACCGCCGCCACCGAACCGGGCGAGCGGGCCGCGATCCGCTGCGCGAGATCAGCTACGTAGGAGACGATTTCGTCCTTCGGCAGGGCGCGGTTCACCAGCCCGTAGGCCGCGGCCTCGGTACCGTCGAAGTCGCGAGCGGACAGGACGATCTCTCGTGCGCGAGCCGGGCCTACCTGGAGAGCCAGACGCGTGGTGCCACCGCCGGTGGGCAGGAATCCACCGCTGGTCTCAGGGAAGCCGAACTTGCTCTCCGGGGTCGCGAAGCGGATATGAGTACCGAGCAGGAACTCCAGTCCGCCGCCACGCACCATGCCGTCGACCAAGCTGATGGTGACCTGCGGCACCGCCTCCCACATGGTTGTCAGCGCCTGCACGACATTGATGTCGTCGTACTTGCTCTGCGGAACGCTGGGGTCGCTCATCGCCCGGAACAGGTCGTTCAGATCGAAATGCGCGATGAAGAACTCTGGGTTGGCGCTGCCGAACACGACTACCCCGGTGGTCGGGTCGAAGATCAGCTTTCCGGCCAGGTCGAACAGTTCGCCGACCATCTCGATGGTCATCAGGTTCAGCGGCGCGTTGTCGAAATCGACGTAGAGCACCCGCCCGTCGCGACGCACCTTCAGGGTCTTGTAATCCATTGTGACTCCGTTGTTTCCACTAACCGTGCGCAAGTCACGCACTCAGGATGGTGATTGCGGCGACGGCTTCCTCCCCGCCGTACATGCCGCCCCCGTTCTCCGCGAGCGCGATACGCGCGCCCGGGACCTGACGCTTGCCACTCTCGCCGCGCAGCTGCTGCACCAGCTCGTACACCTGTGCCAGGCCGGTGGCTCCCATCGGATGGCCCTTGGACTCGAGCCCTCCGGAGGGATTGACCGGCAGCCGGCCGCCGAGCGTGGTGGCGCCGGATTCGGCGAACTTGCCGCCGGTACCGATCTCACACAGACCGAGCATCTCGGTCTGCAGCAATTCCCCGAAGGCGGAAGCGTCGTGCACCTCGGCCACGTCCACGTCACCCGGGCCGACTCCCGCCTGCTCATAGGCGAGGCGGGCCGCCAGGCGGCTGACGCCGTGATCCCAATCCGACAGCGCGCGAACGGTTCCGGTTCGAGTCACAGCGGCCCGCACCTTGATCGGCCGGGTGGCTCCGAGGCGGCGCATGGCCGCCGTGCTGCACACAATCGCGGCGGCGGCGCCGTCGGTCATCGGCGCGCACATCGGCACCGTCAGCGGTTCGGTCACGACGCGTGCGGCCAGGATCGCCTCGACGGACATCGGCGCCCGGAAGTGCGCGAGTGGATTGTGCTCGGCGTGACCGTGGTTCTTCGACGCGATCAACGCCAGTTGTTCCCTGGTGGTGCCGAAGGCGCTCATATGCGAACGGGCGAGCGCCCCATAGATATCCATGAACATGCTGCGCGGCGCCTCGCCCTCGGCCGGCACCTCGCCGCCGAGTTCGCGCAGTATCTGCCGCACACCTTCGGAGTCGTGGACGTCGACGCCACCTTCGAAGACGCTCAACATCTTTCGTTTGTCGTCGATGTTCGTCTTCTCCGTGCCGACAGCCAGCACCACGTCACCGGCACCTGACCGTACATGCATCACCGCCTGGTGCAATGCGCTCGCGGCTGTCGCACAGGCATTTTCGACATTCACGATCGGAATGCCCTGAAAGCCCATGCTGCGCAAGGCCATCTGCCCGGGCACCACAATCTGGCCTTCGAGCACCGCCTGGCAGGTATTGCCGAAGTACGCAGCCTCTATCGTGCCCAGTTCGAGTCCGGCGTCGGACATCGCCTCGGTGACGGCCTCGCGGGTCAAGTCTTTGACCGATGCCTGCGGCCGCACACCGAATCGGGTCATGCCCACTCCGATGATCCATACCGGTTCGGCAGCGCCGGTCATCGTCACGCGACGCTTTCTTCGGTGATGCGTGCGAAGCCGTAGGATTCGAGCGCACCCATGAGCTCGCGGTGACCGACAAGCTCTGCCGGAGAATGGAATCCGTTTCCGTTGTAGGTGTCACCCAGCAGTCGCATCGCGGTGTAGGCCTGAACGAGTCCCGTCATCTGATAGCCGGTGCTGGAGTGGATGACCACACGCGAGGTGGCGATATTGCCACGGGCGGTACACCAGTCGACCGAGCGCTGAATCTGCCGGTTCTCACGCGGCGGGCTGTCAGGGGTCATCGTGGCGGCCATACGGTCCAGCACCGGGTAGAGCGTCTCCTCCGGCAGCCACTGCAGCGACACTTTGAACAGGCGCTCGACATCGAGGACCCGCTTCCAGATGTCCTGGTTCTGCATTGCCACATACATCCGGCAGTTGCGGACGCGACGATCGTTGCGGAAGAACACCGGCATGGCCGTGCCACCCCAGTTGGTGCCCTTGAGCACCAGGCCGGTACCCGGCACGACCAGGTCTTGAACGACGACGCCGTCGTACTTCTTCAGCTGCCCGTCCTCGAGGTAGTGCGCCTGCGCCCGAATGACATCGAAGATCGACTGGGTCGAACCCACGGTCGGAATAGCGGTCGCGTAGGAGCCGAGTTCGAGAGTGTCGACGCCGGGGGTCTCCAAGCAGATACGGGCGGCGATGTCGTGCAGCGCGTACTGAATGGATACCGCGGTGGAGACCGCGCGCCCGTTGGCGGCGAATCGCGGCCCGAACTCCTCCTGGACGCGCAGCATGTGCAACTGCTCGCCCGCCGTGTCGAGGTAGTGGATACCGGCCCGCGCGGCCGCCTCCAGCACCACCGGGGCATAACGCAGGAACGGCCCCACCACGTTGCACACCACCTGGCGGCCTTCGAACAGCTCGGTCAGCGACTCCACCGAGCCGTCGACCTCCGCGATCTCATAGTCGGCGGTCTCGATACCCGGGACCTTGTCCATGACCTCCTGGATGCGCGCCTTGTTCCGGCCGGCGGCCACGAACGGAATGCTGTACTCACGCAGATACTCGGCAACCAAGCGGCCGGTCGAACCGCTGGCACCGTAGACGACAACCGGACGCCGATCGCTCACGGCTGCTCCTTCCGATATGCGCCGAAGCTCCGGCATCGCCGGGCTCGGCCTGAGAATCGAATGGCAGGTGGGCCCGGATTCGGGGCGCCCCTGCCCGTGTGACGAAGACAACTCTGACGGTTCTCCAAGACCTATGCTTGATCGTGAGTGCACGACCGATTGCCGATTCGCGCACCCGCGCGCAAGCCGGGTACGGACTGATTCCGGACCGCCCGTTGTTCCGCACGACGGAACGGGACCATTGCCCGTCACAACCCACCGGAGCTTGACTGAGTAATGGATTGGCACGTTTTCCCCGCGTGCCCTCCAATGGAGGTGGGTCCTTGTGACCGAAGCAGTGATCTGGTCAACCGACGGGTTGCCGCGTACCGGCGCTTTCGACGCCTGGACGAGCAAGATGGCCGAGCTGCATTTGAGCTGGGCGCTGTCGTTCCCTACGGATGAGCAGTTCGAAGCAGCGGTGCGATATCGGCGGTTGGGCGACCTCACGATCGCCGACTTCCGCGGTGGTCGGTTCGCTGGGCGTCGCGTACGCAGCGGAAGCAATCAAGACCGAGACCAACTCGTCGGTGTCTCGATGAATCTGGTCGGCCGGGTCGCATGCCAGTACGCCGGCAGCGAACTATTGGTGGGCCCCGATCAGCTTCTGATTTGGGATGGTGAGCTCGCCCAGGGTTTCGACGCCGTGGACCCACACCGCGAGCTGACGCTGCTACTTCCCCGCGAGCGCGTGCCGCGCGGCCTGGCTGCGGCGGCCTCACGGGTCGACAGCTCGGTCTCGACGGCGGCCGGGACCGGTCTGTTGGCCATTGCTGGAGATCAATTGCGCTCCATAGCAAGGGAATTGGATAATCTCAGTGATGCCGCTCTGGCGATCGCCTGCCAGAGTTTCTTCGACACCCTCGATTCCGCCCTCACCCCACTGTCCGAACGTCCACCGTCGACGGCTCGGGCGGCACTGATGGTCAGGGTCCGTCACCATATCGAGGACAATCTGGGCGACCCGGGGCTGTGCGCGTCGTCGATCGCCACCGCACATGGCATCTCTGTCCGTACTCTGCATCTGCTTTTCGCCGATAGCGGCACCACGGTGGGTCGCTGGATCCGGGAGCGCAGGCTCGAGGCATGTCGTCGTGAACTCGCCCGCGGCGGTGGCCACAAGACCGTCACCGATATCGCGTTCCGGTGGGGCTTCAATGACACCGCGCACTTCAGCCGTAGCTTCAAGCAGGCCTTCGGCGTCACCCCCAGCAGCGTGCTGTCGCAGGCCGGCGGAACGGCTCCGCGCGCCTGAGGCACACCGGACCGCCAACGCAGACGGCCGCCGTCGTTGGATACGACGGCGGCGCTGTTCCTGCGTCCGGCGATCAACAACCGAACCCCGTGGGCCGGCAGCGTATTCGACAATGCGGCGCGGCCAGCTGCCGCGTCAGCCGGCCGGGACCGCGTCCCGCTCCGGCAGCAGGTCCAGGGCGATGTCGACGATCATGTCCTCTTGCCCGCCAACCAGACGGCGGCGGCCGACCTCGAGCAGCAAGGTGCGGGCGTCGATGCCGTAGCGCTGCGCGGCGATCTCGGCGTGGCGCAGGAACGAGGAGTACACGCCCGCGTAGCCGAGGGTGAGGGTTTCTCGATCGACTTGAACCGGACGGTCGCGCAGGGGCCGGACCAGATCGTCGGCGGCGTCCTGGAGTGCGAAGAGATCGCAGTTGTGCTGCCACTCTTGCAGATTCGCCACCGCGATGAACGGTTCGATCGGGCAGTTGCCCGCTCCTGCACCCTGCCCCGCCAGGGAGGCGTCGACGCGGGTGACGCCCTCCTCGACGGCGATCACACTGTTTGCCACCGACAGCGAGAGATTCTCGTGAGCGTGGATGCCGATCTGTGTGGCCGGGTCGAGTACATCGCGGTAGGCCCGGACGCGGTCGCGCACACCGTCCATGGTCAGGCGGCCACCCGAGTCGGTGACGTAAACACACTGTGCGCCATAGGATTCCATGAGTTTGGCCTGGGCCGCCAGGTCCGTGGCCGGAGCCATATGACTCATCATGAGGAATCCGGAGACATCCATACCCAGTTCACGGGCCTTGGTGATGTGCTGAGCGGAGATATCGGCCTCGGTGCAGTGCGTCGCGATACGTATTGACCGGACGCCGAGCTCGTAGGCACGTTCGAGTTCGACGATGGTGCCGATACCGGGCAGCAGCAGGGTGGTGAGGACGGCGTTGGTGATATTCGCGGCCGCGGCCTCGAGCCATTCCCAGTCGGTATGACTGCCCGGACCGTAGTTGACCGAGCCCCCGGCCAAGCCATCTCCGTGCGCAACCTCGATGGCGTCCACGCCGGCGGCGTCCAGCGCGGCGACGATGCGCCCGACGTCGGCCGGGTCGATGCGGTGACGGATGGCGTGCATCCCATCGCGCAGGGTCACGTCCTGGATGTAGAGCTGACGGGTCATCGCACTGCCTCCCCGGCGGTCGTAAGTCCCAGCGCGGCGCTGTCTTTCCGGCGGGCGATGGATTCGGCGACACGCAGCGCCGCCGAGGTCATGATGTCCAGATTGCCCGCGTAGGCGGGCAGGTAGTGTGCCGCGCCCTCGACCTCGAGGAACACCGACACCCGGGTCGTCACCGGACCCGCACCTGCGGGAACCAGGGTGTGGACCGGCTCACTCGGATCGACCGCGGTGAATTGCACCTGCTGCTTCAGCCGGTAGCCGGGCACGTACTGCGCGACCCGTTCGGCCATCTCGGCGATGGACGCGCGGATGGCGTCCTGGTCTGCGTCGCCGATCAGGCAGAAGACGGTGTCACGCATGATCAACGGCGGCTCGGCCGGATTCAGGATGATGATCGCCTTGCCCCGCGCCGCGCCACCGACGGATTCGATGGCATGCGAGGTGGTTTCGGTGAATTCGTCGATATTGGCGCGGGTGCCGGGGCCCGCGGACTTGGAGGCGATGGAGGCCACGATCTCCGCGTAGTGCACCGGGGTGACCGCGGAGACTGCCGCGACCATCGGGATCGTGGCCTGCCCACCGCAGGTCACCATGTTGACGTTCGCCACGCCGGCGTCGAGGTGCTCGTCGAGATTGACCGGCGGCACCACGAATGGTCCGATCGCGGCCGGGGTGAGGTCGATGAGATTCTTGCCGAAGGGTTCCAGCTTGGCGGCGTTGGCGATGTGTGCCTTGGCCGAGGTGGCGTCGAAGACGATGTCGATATCGTCGAAGTTCGGCAGGGCGATCAGTCCGTCGACGCCCTGCGAGGTGGTGGGCACCTTCAAGCGCTGGGCGCGCGCCAGCCCGTCGGACTCCGGATCGATGCCGACCATGGCGCCGACCTCGAGAGTGTCCGACAGGCGCAGCACCTTGATCATCAGGTCGGTGCCGATATTGCCCGACCCGATGATGGCCACCTTGGTCTTGGTGGTGTTGCTCATTGCCCCTCCTTGGGGGAGAACGTGGCGAAAACCGAACCGAGCGGACCGATTTCGGCCCGGATACGGGTGCCCGGCGGCGCGGGCACCATCGGGCCGAGCGCACCCGAGAGGATGATCTGCCCGGCCCGCAACGGATTTCCATACGCCTTGGCGGTGCGGGCCAACCAGGCCAGGGCATTGAGTGGGTCACCGAGGCAGGCGGCGCCGGTTCCCTCCGAGACCAGCACATCGTCGGCGTACATCCGCATCGTCACCTCGCGCGGGGCGAAGTCGGCGAGGGTGAGTTGCTTGCCGGCAAGCACGAACAGGCCGCTCGAGGCGTTGTCGGCCACCGTGTCGGTGATGGTGATGTCCCAGTCGGCGATGCGGCTGTCGACGATCTCGAGCGCCGCGACGGCGTAATCGACTGCCGCGCTGATCTGTTCGTCGCCCAGGTCACCGTCGGCCAGATCCTCTTTCAGAATGAAAGCGACTTCGGCCTCGGCCTTGGGCTGCAGCAACCGCCGTGAGGGCACTTCACCGGCGCCCGAGACATCCATGTCGGCGAAGAGCACCCCGAAATCGGGCTGGTCGACACCGAGTTGCTGCTGCACCGCCGGTGAAGTCAGGCCGATCTTGCGGCCGACGACCACGCCGCCTGTGGCTTCCCGCCGCCGGGTGAGCTCCTCCTGTACGGCGTAGGCGACGCCGATGTCGCCCACGCCGAGCAGATCGCGGACCGGTGCGACCGGCCGCAGTGCGCGGATCGCGCGCGTGAGGTGGTCGGCAGCTTGCCCGACGATGTTCGCGTCGATACCGGTTGCGCTCATAGGTGAAATCACATCCTTCTGATAGCTGCCACGCCGATCATGCCCGGGCACGGTCGTGCCGATCAGTGGCGCGTTCCGCTGGACGGAACGAGGCTTCCTGCGACCCAATCGAATTCGCGAGGTGGGTGTCGACCAAGGTGTTGAACTCCAGCGGCTTCTCGATGTTCGCCAGGTGCCCGCAGCCTCTGATGAGCCGGAGTTCGGAATCGGACACGAGCGCGTGCATCTCCCGCACCAGTGCGGGCGGGGTGACATGGTCGAGTTCTCCGGCCAGGATCAGCGTCGGCGCGGTGATACGCGGCAACAGCGCACCGGCGTCGTGGGTGGCGAGTGCATCGCAACAGGCCGCGTAGCCCAGCGGGTCCATGGTCGCGAGCATCAGCAGCGATGCCGCGTAGGCCTCCGGCTCCCGCAGGTCGAAGCCGGGGGCGAAGCGGCGCAGCGCGGTGCGCTGTAGCACGCCGGTCAGCCCACGCTTTCGGACCTCCTCGGCCCTGTCATGCCAGAACTCCGCCGTGTAGCGTGGTGCGGCGCAGGCGATTACGACCGATTCGATGCGATCGGGGTGACTTCCCGCAAGGGACTGCACGACCGCACCACCGAACGACAAACCTACTACCGAGAACCGAGCGACACCCAGCGCGTCCATGAGCCGAAGTACCTGGGCTGCGAACCCCGGCACCGTGCACGGCGTTTGCGGCACCGGAGTGCCTCCGTGCCCCGGCAGGTCGACCGCGATGGTGCGATATCGCCTGCCGAGCTCTTCGATCTGTGCGTCCCACATTGTCAGCGTGGTGCCGAGCGAGCCGATGAACACCACGGCGGGCGCACTGCGCAGGCCGTTGTCGGTGTAGTGCGGATACCTCATTGCCGGAGCGCCGTGGTGACGGAGAACCCGGCGATCCAGGCCGGGATCGCTTCGTAGAAGCGGTATTTCAGATCGAAAGGACCGCCCGCTGCGAGCGAAGCGTAGGCGGCCAGCCAGGTGCGCACCTCATGGGCGGAACCGCCGCCCTGCTCGCCCATCCAGTCCACCGGCCAGGAAGCGAACTCGCCGAGGCGGTTCTGCTCCAGCAAGTCCAGTAGCCGGTTGTCCCATTCGGGGTTGATGGGGGTCATCGTGCTGGTTCCGGCGACATAGTCGCGGCCGGCCTGTACGACCCGCTGTTCGCCCTTGGCACGTTGTTCGGGGGTCGGTGCGTGGCCTTCGATCAGCGCGTCGGCGACCCGCGGCGGCGCGCCGTCCAGCACCGGCACCGGCGGATCGTGCGAGAGCCCGCCGGAGGCGAGATACAGGACGCGCAAATCCAATTCGCCGGCGGCCTGGCCGATCGCGGTGCCCAGTGCGTGGACTCGGCTCATCGGTCCCAGCGGAGTGGCGACACCGTTGACGAACACCGGCACCACCGGTACTCGGTCGATGCCGCCGAAAAGGGTTTCGAGCGGCTGCGCGAACCCGTGATCGACGATCATCCGGGCCGAGATGGTCAGATCGACGCCGCGGTCGAGCACGCCCTTCGCGATCAATTTCGCCGCACCCGTGTCAACCGAGAGCTGACCCGCCGCCGAGTCGAAATCGCCGACCGCGTGTGCCTCGGTGGCCAGACAGAACGGCGGCATCTCCTTGTAGAAGAAGCCGTTGTAGTGGTCGGGGGCGTACAACACGACCAGCTCCGGGTCGAAGTCGCGAATGAATTCTTTCGCGGCGGACACGGCCTGGTCCACCCGGGCCAGTACGTCCGGAGCCGGATCGTTCTTGCCGATGAGCGGTGAGTGGGACAGTCCCACGGCTGCTGCAGTCATATCGATTCCTCGAGCTGGGTCGGATGTCAATGCGAGACGCCGGGCGGATGGATGACGAGCTTGCCCGTGAGATCGCCGTCGATCATCAGCTGGAAGCCTTTGTGAATGTCGCTGAGCGGCAATGTTCGATCGATTACGGGCCGCACGCCGGTGGATCCCATCATGCGCAGCATTCCCTCCAGCTCGGCGCGGGTGCAGCCGGTGGAACCGAGAATCCGTTGCTGCAGATAGAACACGCGGGTCAGATCGGCGGGTGGGTTGGCACCACTGGTCGCTCCGGCGACGACGATGGCGCCACCCGGTCGCAGCGACTTCAGGGAGTGTTCCCACGTTGCCGCGCCGACAGTTTCGATGACCACATCGACCTTCTCGGGCAGCCGCTGACCGGTGGGAACGGCGGCGTGGGCACCCCATGCGAGCGCCTCGGCGCGTTTGCTCTCGCTGCGGCTGGTCGCGTACACCACGGCGCCGGCAGCGGCGGCGAGTTTGATGGCCGCCGAGGCGACTCCTCCACCCGCCCCCTGGACGAGCACGCGATCGCCGGGTCGAATTCCCGCCTTGGTGAACAACATCCGGTACGCGGTGGTCCACGCGACCGGCAGACAGGCCGCCTCATCGAAGGACAACCATGTCGGTTTGGGCACCAGATTCCGATTGGGCACGGCCAGGTATTCGGCGAAGGTGCCGTCGTAGAGTTCGGACATCAACGCGCGGTTCGGATCCAGGGTCTCGTCCCCGCTACCGGCGTCCGGGTCCGCGATCACCGGATGGACGATGACTGCATTGCCGTCGGCGTCGTAACCCGCAGCATCGCAGCCCAATACGATCGGCAGTCGTTCCGGCGGATGACCGACGCCACGCAGCGTCCACAGGTCGTGCATGTTCAACGAAGCCGCCACCACCCGGACCAGAGTCCAACCAGGTGGCGGCAGCGGGATGGCGATATCGCGCACGACGAGACCCGACAACGGGTCGGTGGCGCTCTGGGCGATGGCCTGTGCAGCGAGCATGTGGCCACACTCGCTGTTCGGATCCCCGCCGCCCTAGTCCGCGTGCCGCCCTGCGGAACACCGCGCGGATCTCGCGTGGGGCGTGCCGTCCTGCGGAACATGCGGTGGAGTCAGCGGTTTCCGCCGGGTTCGCTGAAGACCATGACCTCCACCATCGAACCCGCGACCGGTTGCGAGACCGCCACCGCCACCCCGTGCGGCGCGCTGCGGCGGCCGGTCGAGCTGGCCCGCACTATCGATGTCTCCGGGCTGGTCGATTCCGAGGGCGGCCTGCTGGACCGGGCCATCTTCACCGACGAGCAGCTCTACCGCCAGGAGCTGCGACGGGTGTTCGCCCCGAGCTGGCTGTTCCTGGCGCACACCGACCAATTCCACAAGCCCGGGGATTTCTTCACCACCTACATGGGCGAGGACCCGGTCATCGTCACCATGGACAAGAACCGGAACATCCGGGCCTACCTGAACTCCTGCCGCCATCGCGGCGCGCGGGTGTGCCGGGCGGATGTCGGGGCGACCCGGAATTTCACCTGCACCTATCACGGGTGGGCCTACGACCTGGACGGCAAGCTCGTCTCGATCCCGAACAAGGACGGCTATCCGGCCTCGTTCGACACCGCGGACTGGGGCCTGGTCGAGGTGCCGCACGTGCAGAACTATCGCGGGCTGATCTTCGGGACCTGGAATCCGGAACCCGTCTCGCTGCGCGAATACCTCGGCGACATGGCCTGGTACATGGACGCCATGCTGGACCACGACCCGGAGGGAACGGTGGTCGTCGGTGGCGTGCACAAGTGGGTACTGGACGGCAACTGGAAGCTGGCGGCCGAACAGTTCGCCACCGACTGGTACCACGTGAACATGAGCCACGCGTCGGCACTGATGGTGTTGTCGCCCAGCAAGAATCCGAAGAACGAGATCGTGCACCGCAGTGGCCGACAGTACCTGGACCCCAATGGCCACGGCGCGGGATTTCCGGTGCATCCGAAGAATCGGTTCAACGCGCAGAAGGTCCACGAGTGGACCGACTACGAAGCGCTGCGCGAGCGTCTCGGCGACGCCCGCGTCGAGGGACCGCTCACCGACGGCCACGCCACCGTCTTCCCCAATTTCTCGTATCTACCGGTGATCGGCACCATCCGGGTCTGGCACCCGAAGGGCCCCGACCGCATGGAGGTGTGGGCGTGGACCGTGGTGGACAAGTCGATGCCGCCGGAAGTCCGTGAGGCACAACGCCTGTACAACCTGCGCACCTTCGGCCCCAGCGGCATCTTCGAGCAGGACGACGGCGAGAACTGGAGCGAGGTGCAGCACATCTCGAATGGCTTCATCACCAACCGGGTGCCACTGAACTACCAGATGGGCATGGGTTCCGAGGGTGAGGACGGCCGCTACCCCGGCACCACCAGTGAGCTCTACAGCGATGCCGCCGGGCGCGCCTTCTACGGCCGCTGGCGCGATCTGATGAACACACCGGCCTGGCATGAAAAGGAAAAACGATGAGCAGCACGGGAATCCGGGTAGCGGCACTAGACGACATCCCGGTCGGCGAGGGTATCGCGATCGACAAGGTCGTCGCCGGCACCGACGACGACATCGCGCTGCTGCGCGACGACGACGGCAGCGTCTACGCGTTGAACGACACCTGTACCCATGAGGTCGCCTCGCTCGCCGAGGGCTGGGTCGAGGGCGGATACGTCGAATGCCCGATGCACTCGAGCAAGTTCTGCCTGAAAAGCGGTGAGGTCCAGTGCCTTCCGGCCACGGAGAACGCCCGTCCGCATCGGCTGGAAGTCCGCGACGGCGAGGTCTACCTGTTCCCGAACGAGGCACCGTGATGGTCGGAAACGTTGTGATCGTCGGCGGCGGAATCGCCGGCGTCAGCACCGCCGCCGCGCTGCGGGCGGGTGGCTTCGTCGGCGATGTCACTCTCGTCGACGCCGGGGAGTTTCCCTACGACCGCCCACCGCTGTCGAAGGAGTTCCTCGAAGGCCGCAAGACGCTCGCTGACATCGCGCTGCAGCCGCCGCGATGGTACGACGACAATAAGATTCGCCTGATCACACGGACGAGCGTCACGGCGCTTCACACCGGCCTGGGCAGTGTCGAACTCTCCGACGGCACAACGCTTTCCACCGATCGCGTGGTGCTGGCCACCGGCGGCCGGGCCGCGCGGCCGCCGATCCCGGGCAGCGATAGCTCACGGGTGCACGTGCTGCGCACCGCTGAGGATGCCGACCGGCTGCGAGCCGCCCTGGTCCCCGGGGCGCGCGTGCTGGTCGTCGGCGCCGGACTCATCGGTGCCGAAGTCGCGTCCACCGCAGTCGATCTCGGCTCCGATGTCGTCTTGGTCGACCCGGTCCGGCCGCCGCTGACGACTGCGGTCGGCTCCGAGCTCGCCGTCTGGCTGCACATGCTGCATACCCACCGCGGCGTCATCACCCTCCAAGCTGGAGTGGAGTCGTTGCGCGACACCGTGTTCGGCATCGAGGCGCGGCTCACGGGTGTAGATCTCTCCCGCACCTTCGATGTGGCCGTCCTCGGCGTCGGCATGGTCCCGGAAACCGGTTTGGCCGCGGCGGCCGGTCTGGAAGTGGATCGGGGCATCATCGTGGACCACCGCCAAATGACCTCCAATCCGGCCGTCCTCGCGGTCGGCGATCCGGCCCGCACTCGGCGCAACGGTGTGC
The DNA here is from genome assembly GCF_042755705.1 of Nocardia sp. NPDC059154. NCBI lineage: Bacteria > Bacillati > Actinomycetota > Actinomycetes > Mycobacteriales > Nocardiaceae > Nocardia > Nocardia sp. NPDC059154. The sequence goes on along the minus strand of NZ_JBHZCS010000032.1, from coordinate 75,452 downwards.
TGCTACCCCGCACCGAGCACTGGGAGGCCGCTCAGCACGACGGGCAGCGGGCTGCCGCAACCATTCTCGGTACCGCTGCGCCCGCCGACACCGCGCCTTGGTTCTGGACCGATCGGCATCACCGGCACGTCGAGGTGGTGGGCGAGATGGCCGCCGCCGAGGACATCGTGCTGCGCGGCTCCCCCGGCTCGGCGTCGTTCTCGGCCTTCGGGCTGCGGGATGGCCGGGTCGTGGCAGCGGTCGGCATCGACAACTCCACCGCCGTGCGCGCCGCTCGCCGCCTCATCGACCGCGGCATCGCAGTCGACGGCGACCGGCTCGCCGACCCCTCGACCGACCTCCGCAAGCTGCTGCGCGGCTGACGTGCCGCCGTGCGGCACAACCACTGTGGCGCTGCCCGTAGAAGGGATGGAATGAGACCGTGAGCATCACGACAGCGCAGTTGGCGGCCGGCTCGAAGGCCGACCGCGAGATTCACTTCGAGGTCGAGCAGTTCTACTACGAAGAGGCCGAACTGCTCGACGACGGACGCTTCACCGACTGGCTGGACCTGCTCGACGACGACCTGGACTACTGGATGCCGACCCGCACCAACCGGTTGCGCCGCCAGCAATCGCTGTCGATCGCGTCCCGCGGCGAGGCGGCCTACTACGAAGAGACCAAGGAGAGTCTCACCTGGCGCATCCGGCGCTTCGACTCCGGGATGGCCTGGGCCGAGGACCCGCCCTCCCGCACCCGCCACCTCGTCACCAATGTGGTTGTGCACCATGCAGATCCGGCCGATCAACCGGGCTTCACGGCCGACGACCTGCTGGTGCGATCGGCATTCCTGGTCTACCGCAACCGCCTCGAACGCGAAGAGAACGTCTTCGCCGGGCAGCGCACCGATGTGCTGCGCCGCAGTGGCGGCCGGCTGCGGGTCGCCCGCCGCGCCATCCTGCTGGATCAGAACATCCTGCAGGCCAAGAACATCTCGACCTTCTTCTGACCAACCGAAGGGACGACCGTGTCCGTGTCCGAACTCGATTTCGCCCTGCAACAGCGCGACATTCAGCTGACGCACCACACCGTGGCCACCACTCTCGGCCCTATCGCCGTGGCCGAAGCCGGGCGCGGCCCGGTTCTGGTCATGCTGCACGGCGGCGGCCCCGGCGCCTCCGGGGTGAGCAACTATCACCAGAACCTGGCCGCCCTTACCCGGCGATTCCGGGTGATCCTGCCCGACCAGCCCGGCTTCGGCGGCAGCTACCGGCCCACCGAGGCCGACCTCGATGCCCGTTCCATCACCGAGATCACTGTCGACGCCCTGTTCCAGGCACTCGACACGCTGGATATCGACAGCTTCCATCTGCTGGGCAACAGCCTCGGCGGGGCCGCGGCGCTTGCGATGGCGCAAACCCAGCCGGACCGGATCACCGGTCTGGTGCTCATGGCACCCGGCGGCGGATGGCTCCCATTCGGCCCCACGCCCACCGAGGGCCAGAAAGAGATGTTCCGCTACTACAACGGCGGCGGGCCCAGCGTGAAGAAGATGGCCAACTTCATCCGCACCATGGTCTTCGACCACAAACAGTTCGGCGAGGACGTCGTCAAGGCCCGCTACGAGGCATCCCTCGACGAGAGCCATATCGAGTTCTACCACCGCTACAACGCTGCCTTCGCCAAACGGCACGGCATGGACCCGCTCTGGCGCGACCTGCACAAGATCAAGGCACCCACGCTGCTGCTGTGGGGCCGCGACGACCGCACCATCACCCTGGACGGCGCCCAGCTCATGCTCAAGAACATCCGCAACGTGCAGATGCACATCTTCGGCAATTGCGGGCACTGGGTCCAACTGGAGCGTGCGCGCGAATTCGAGCGCCTGGTCGGCGATTTCCTGGCGGAGCTGTCATGAGCGGCTGGCTGGACGGGTACGTCGCACTGATCACCGGCGGCGGCTCAGGAATCGGACGGGCGGTCGCCGAACGATTCGTCGCCGAAGGCGCGAACGTGGCCATTCTCGGACGCGACCGCAACAAGCTGGACGAAGTCGTAGGAGCCTGTCCTGACCAGTCCCGCATGCTCGCCTTCGAGGCCGACGTGCGCGATTCCGCTCAGATGCACGCTGCGGTCGCCGAAACCGTCTCCCACTTCGGCAAACTCGACACGCTGGTCGCGAACGCCGGCATCTGGGACTACCAGCGCCAACTCACCCGCCTCAACGGCAAGGAACTCTCCGACACCTTCGACGAGCTGTTCTCGGTCAATGTGAAGGGATACTTCCTCGCTGCCGAGGCAGCTTGGCGCGAACTGGTGAAAACCCGGGGCAGCATCGTGATGACGCTGTCGAACGCCTCCTTCTACGTCAACGGCGGCGGACCGGTCTACACCGCGAGCAAACACGCCTGCCTCGGGTTGATGCGCGAACTCGCCTATGAGCTCGCACCCAAGGTCCGCGTGAACGGCGTCGCCTGCGGCGGCATGAACACCGACCTGCGCGGCCCTGAATCGCTGTCGCTGCAAGAACGTTCACTGGCCGCGTCGTTCGCCAAGCGCAGCCCCGACGCTCCCCCGCCGCCGATCCCGCTGCACGACTCCAGCACCGACCCTCGCGATTTCACCGGGTCCTACGTGCTGCTCGCTTCGCGGGAACAGAGCGGACCGATTACCGGACAAGCGATTTCGGTCGACGGCGGCATCGGTGTCCGTGGCTTCGCCACCGCCGCCGGCGGTGACCACCTGTAATTCGCTCGACGACGAGCACAAGGAGACCCGATGAGCACCGTGGCGCATCCGACCACAACGGTGAATATCAACCCGGCCACCGCAATCAGCACGCTCGCCGGATTTCAGCCCGACAGCACGGTGATCCGCTATGCCGGAGGCGATCTCACCTACAGCCAGCTCGACTGCAAAGCCGCCCGCGTGGCCGTTCTCCTGACAGCCCGCGGCATCACCACCGGTGATCGTGTCGCGTACCTGGGGTTGAACAGCTCTGGCTACCTCGTCACGATGCTGGCCACGTTCCGGCTCGGGGCAATCTTCGTTCCGGTGAACTTCCGGCTGGCCGGACCCGAGCTGCGGGCCGTGCTGTCCGGCAGTGGAGCCTCGGCCATCGTGTGCGAGCCAGGGCACCGCGCCGCGGTGGAAGCCGTGCGCGAGTACACCGAGCTGCGCCACTTTCTGCTCATCGACGATGACCCACAGGTGACGAACGAGGCCGAAGCGCCGGGGTATTGGGAACCTTGGGCACCCCTCATCGAAGCCGCGGGGGCTACGCCCGCTGTCTCCGCCATCCCCCGAGGATTCGACGATCCGGCCATCCTCATGTTCACCTCCGGGACAACGGGGCTCCCCAAAGGCGTTGTCCTCACCCACGGCAACATCTGGTGGAACGCTGTCAATGTGGACAGCCGCCTGGACACTCGACGTGGCGACATCACCCACGCGGTGGCTCCGCTCTTCCATATCGGTGGAGTCAACGCGCTGGCACTGCGCACTATTGTCCGTGGCGGCACCCTCATCGTCCGTCGCAGCTTCGATCCGGCCGCCTTCCTTGGCGATCTCGTTTCGCATCAGGTGAATTCGTTCTTCGCGGTTCCAGCAATGCTGTCCGCCCTGGCAAGAGTTCCCGGCTGTTTCGAGACCGAGCTGCCACACCTGCGCACCGTAGTGGTCGCCGGAGCACCGGTCGCACCGACACTGATCCGGCGCTTTGCCCAGCACGGCATTCGGCTCCAGCAGGCGTGGGGGCTGACCGAAACCGCGCCTTTCGCCACCCATCTGCCCGTCGAGCGCACCCTCGACAAACTCGGATCCGCAGGAATCCCCATGCCGTACACCGAAGTTCGGGTTGTCGACCCGAACCGGAACACGCAGGTCGCGCCCGGCGTCACCGGTGAGGTGGTGGTCCGTGGCCCCAATGTCACGCCCGGTTATTGGAACAATCCCGACGCCACTGCTGCGGCCTTCGACGATGCAGGTTGGTTCCATTCGGGCGATATCGGTTACCTCGACCAGGACGGCTACCTCTTCATCGTCGACCGCCTGAAAGACATGATCATCACCGGCGGTGAGAATGTCTATCCCGCCGAAGTCGAACGCGCCCTTGCCGATCTGCCGGGGCTGGTCGACGTTGCCGTGGTGGGCGCCCCCGACGAGCAGTGGGGTGAAACGGTAGTCGCGATCGCCAGCCTCGCAGAGGGTGCCCGCCTCACCATTGAGGACGTACGCGAGTACGCGGCAGAACAGCTAGCGCGCTACAAGTTGCCGCGCCGACTCAAACTCGTACCGTCCGTGCCGCGGAATGCCTCCGGCAAGCTCGACAAGATCGCCATACGGCGGCTCGCCACGGAAGGGCCCTGATCATGTCGGTCCCGCCGATCTTCATGCCGGTCCTCCCCGAACCGTGGACCGTCGATCTCCGATCCCGTTCCCGGACAACGGTTGTGCTCGATGTCCGCCGCCCCGTCGACGGCGGCGTCACGGTCGAACTCGAGCGCTGCGCATCCGGCCGCCTGCGCCATACCTATCCCGTCAACAGCCACGATGTCGAAGCGCGCGTCACCGGCACGCTACCGGGACCGCTGCTGGCCGACCTGCTGGGCGCGCTCCTCGCGGCCGTCGAGGCCGCCGACCCCAACAGCCGTCGTCTGGTCTTCGCAGCATCCGCGGATGACCACAGCGCCATCGCCGCCGCCGAGTCGGTCGGATTTCGGTATGTCGTCGACGTGGACCTGCCCGACGACGAGCTGAGCCTGCTGGTCGCCGAGCCGAACTGGGTCACCGCGGTGGATATGGATCTCGACCATGTCCCCGGAACCTGATTGACGCACAACACCTTCGCGCCCAGGTTGACAGCTCAGCTCGCAGTCTCGGTCACCGTCGGAGTCCCGCCGCTCCGGATCACAGTCGGCCCGAACTGACGCACCTGCGGCACCGTGGTAACCACATGCGCGACGACCCGCTCGGTCAGGCAGACGTGCCGATGCGGCACATCACCCGGGAACCGTACGAAATCACCCGCCGCCAGATCGACAGGCTCGCTGAGCGGGCCCGTACGCAGTCGTCCTGTCACAACGTAGACGTGGTGCAGCGTGCCAGGAGCATGCGGTTCGATGACAACGGGTTCCGGTCCGGTGCGTTCCAGGCGCAGCATCAGCGTGCGGACGTGACCCGAACCGTAGGTCTCGTCGAGCAGCCGTTCCGACCAGTGGGCACCCTCCGTCCACTCGCCATCGGCGGCCCGCTGCACGTAGACGGGCGTACCCCATTCGGTGAGCAACCGCCGGGCCGGCACATCCAAAGCGGTCCCCAATTGCGACAGCGTCTCGACGGTCGGATTGCCTACACCCTGTTCGATCTTCGACAGGGTCTGTTTGGACAGTCCCGATCGACGCGCCAGATCTCCCAGCGACATTGCCCGCTCGAGCCGATACCGGCGGACGTTGCGCGCCACCAGCTCGTTTTCATCGAGCCGCCCGTCACTTTTGATATGCATATCGTCATTGTTGACGAACAGGCCGCGAAATGCACCCTACGTATCGACAGCCGGTACGCCCGACTCCCGGTCACCGGGGCGGATCGTCGGAACTCGGCCATCGACGTCCGGCACCAACGCCCCGGATACGGGGATACCACTTCCGTCCGGAGTGTCGGACGGCCATGCCGGACGCGGCAGTCTCACACAACATGCCAAAGGCAAGCGCAGCAGCAACCCCAGCTAACAGCCCTGGGTGTCACTTATAATTGACTGGTCGTCACTGTTGACGAACGGCTCGCAGGTTTGCATGATTGTCACATAGAAGTGCCGAAGCGGTGTACTGAAGTTGACACCACAGCATGAGCAAGAGGAACCAGCATGACCACGTCAATTGCCGAACCGGTCCGCGACGACCGCGCCGCCGTCGACAAGGCCATCAGCTTGCTGGTCGCCTTCGGCGACCAGGCCAGCAGCGGCTTGGGCGTCAGCGAACTCGCACGACGCGCCCAACTGAGCAAGTCGACCGCATTTCGCGTGCTCGGGATGCTCGAACGCAACGGTGTTGTCGAACGCATGGGCACTGGCTACCGCCTCGGTGCCCGATTGCATCAGCTGGGTCAGGCGGTGTACTCACCCGAGCACGAACGCGTCCGAGATCTGCTGCTGCCCTTCCTCACCGATCTCTACGAAACAACGCGGCATACAGTGCATTTGGCCGCGCTACACAGCACCGACGTGGTGTACCTCGCCAAGCTGTACGGCCACCGCACGATTCCGGCACCCTCCCGAATCGGTGGTCGACTCCCGGCCCACTGCACCGCGGTAGGCAAGGTCCTGCTCGCCTACCATTCCCAGACCGCCACCGAGGTCTTTGCCTCCCCACTGCAAGCAATCACCCCGCACACTATCGTCGACCCAGCTCAGCTGGCCAGCGAACTGACCACCATCAGGCGCAATGGTGTGGCCTACGACAACCAGGAAAGCCGACTCGGGCTGTCCTGCATCGCTGTGCCGGTCTTCGATGGCCGTGGCCGCGCCATCGCAGCACTCTCGGTGGCCGGACCCCACGGCCACCTCGAAGCCCGCCGCCTCGAGACCACCCTCCGCCAGGTCTGCGCCTCAGCGACGAACACCCTCGGACGCGCGCAGCTGCCCCGGACGGCATAACGCACGGGACCAGGCAATCCTGCGCGGCGGCAGAATCTTCGAACCGTGCGTGCGACATCCGCGACACTTGAACCCCCGGGGCCCGTGTGAGGAGGTCCTGCTCATTCGGGCGAGCGAAGTCAAAGCCGGTGGTAACAGTGATTTCGGGGGATCTCGCTGCAGCCGGGCCGGCGAGATGATCTGATCGCAGATCAGCTCCAGGTGATCCGCGCCGAGGTCCGGCATACAGCTAACACCAACCACCACAACGAATTACATGACAGGACCGAGGCGATCACCAACGAAATGCGGGCTGGTGCCGCGTCGACGTCAGAATGCCGCCTCGCCGAGATCCATCACGCCGAGGTCGATATCGGTGATGACTGTGCGCACCGCGCTGAGTTGAGGGAGTACATTCTTGGCGAAAAACGATGCGGCAGCGACCTTTCCTTCGTAGAACGAGGTGCTGCCCGATGCGGTACAGCTCGGCCGAATCCTGTTGCGCAGCGGAGCGGAAGCCGGTGAGGGTCGCGAGGTACAGCGCGCACAGGCCCTCGGCGTATGCCTTCTGCAGCATCAGGCTGCGACGCACATCGGGATGGTGCGTGATCGTCACCGGGGGCGCCTGCTTGTCGGTCATCCTCGTCAGATCGCTGCCTGCACGCGGGTCTTCGCATAGGCGAGCGCGTTGAGGTAGCCGGTCGACAATGTGGCAATCGCCTTGGTCCGGACGAGAGCCGACGGGGATATTCTGGCTGGTGCCCGCTGGTAGATCACGAGTAACCGATGGTCGAGAACGATCCCTGTAAGACCCAGCGTGATGTCGGCGTCGATGTCATCACGGAGCTGAGAACTGCCGGTTTCGAGGACGCGGTGGAGATCGGGCGGGGCGGGTTCGGAGCGGTGTACCGGTGTCGCCAGGTCGGTGTGGATCGCACGGTGGCGGTGAAGGTGCTGACCGAGGAATTCGACGAGAACCGTGAGCGGTTCCTGCGCGAGCAGCGAGCGATGGGGCGGTTGACCGGACACCCGAACATCGTCGACATGCTGGAGGTCGGTACCACCGGCAGCGGTCACCCCTACCTGGTGATGCCGTACCACTCGTTCGGCTCGCTCCAGACGCGCATTCAACGCGACGGCCCGCTGCCGCTGCCGGAGGTCCTGCACCTCGGGGTGAAGATCGCCGGTGCGCTCGAAACGTGCGCATCGCACCGGCGTTCTGCACCGCGATATCAAGCCGGGAAACATTCTGCTGACCGACTACGGTGAGCCGGCCTTGACGGATTTCGGGATCGCTCACATCACCGGCGGTTTCGAGACCACGACCGGCACGATCACCGCTTCTCCGGCTTTCACCGCACCCGAGGTGCTCAGTGGGGAAGCTCCGAGCCGGGCCTCGGATGTCTACGGGCTGGGAGCCACATTGTTCTGCGCGCTGACCGGTCATGCGGCCTTCGAGCGCCGCAGCGGTGAACAGGTGGTCGCTCAATTCCTGCGCATCACCCAGCAGCCGATTCCGGATCTGCGCGACAACGACATTCCCGAGGACGCGTGCACGCTGATCGAGGGTGCGATGGCGCGCAATCCGCTCGACCGTCCCACCGCCGCGGAGTTGGGAGACCAACTCCGGGAGCTCCAGCGCCGGTACGGTTTCCTGGTCGACCGCATGCCCCTGCGGGCCGAACCTGGAGCCGAGTCCTCATCGGTGGCGACGCCGGCGGACACGGCAGCGAACGGCGTCGGGAATCTGCCGCTCGAATTGACCAGTTTCGTGGATCGCCGCATCCAGGTGACCGAGGTCAAGAACCTGCTCGCCGGTTCACGTCTGGTGACGCTGACCGGGATCGGCGGGGTCGGTAAGTCGCGGCTGGCACTGCGCGTCGCACACAAGGTGACGGGAGATTTCACCGACGGCGTGTGGCTGGTCGAGCTGGGCGATATGCGGGATCCGGCACTACTGGTCGACATCGTCGCCACTGCGCTGGGCCGCCGCAGCAGAGGGGGCAGACCGATGCTCGACGTGCTGGTCGGATATCTGTCCACCCGCAACCTGCTGGTGGTGCTGGACAACTGCGAGCAGGTGATCGACGCGGTCACGACACTGACCGAGTCGCTGCTGAGAGCCTGTCCGCACCTGCGGATACTGGCGACCAGCCGCGAGGCTCTCAATGTCAGCGGAGAATCGGTGCTCACGGTGCCCCCGTTGACAATTCCCGATCCAGCGATCAAGTCGGCATCGAGAGTTGCTCGTGAAGACGCCGTGGCCTTGTTCGCCGAACGAGCCGCCGCGGTGGTGCCCGGCTTCGAAGTCGACGACGACAACAGAGCCTGCGTGGCCCGGATCTGTGCTCGCCTGGACGGGCTCCCGCTGGCGATCGAACTTGCGGCGGCCCGGCTGCGGACGATGTCGCTCGACCAGATTCTGACCCGGCTCGACGACCGCTATGGTCTGCTGACTCGCGGACGTCGCGGCGCCCCGATGCGGCAGCAGACCCTGGCCTGGTGCATCGGCTGGAGCTATGACCTGTGCACGCCGGACGAACAACGGTTGTGGACCCGATTATCGGTCTTCGCAGGCGGTTTCGAGCTCGACGCCGCCGAGCAGATATGCGGTGGCGACCTGACTCAGTCGGAGTTGCTCGACTCCTTGTCCGCTCTGGTCGACAAGTCGATTCTGATCCGTGAGGAAGTCGATCGAACTGTCCGCTTCCGGATGCTCGAGACCGTCCAGGAATACGGTAGGCAGCAGGCCGAGGACCGCGGCGAATATGTGGATTCCTCTCGGCGACACCAGGATTGGTGTCTTCGGCTGACGCTGCAAGCGGAGCTGGAATGGATCGGACCGCATCAGCTGCAGTGGGTTGCCAGACTGGACCGAGAGCTGCCGAATCTCCGCAAGGCACTGGAATTCGCATTGTCCGAGGCGGACGAAGCGGCGTTGCGGATGACCACCGCCCTCTTCCCGTTCTGGATTATGCGCGGACGGCTCAGCGAGGGTCGCCGCTGGTCTGATCGTGCACTCACCCACACGACCGGAGCGCAGACCATTGATCAGGCCAAGGCGATCGCGACGTGGGCGGCCGAGCAGCCCGACTCCTGAATCCGTTACCACCCAACAGGTTGCGGATCGCGGAACAATCGCTCATTCGGCAGGCGCGTTTCCGGCAGCGATTCCTCGATCTCCTGCATGATCAATTCGATTGCACACCAACACTTTCGGCGACAATCATGAATCAAGTTCTGCGCGGCATCCAAGGTTGCCCGGTAGTCGAACACCGTTCCGCCCAACCAGATCCGCAAGTGCACATCGCCCTGGGCCAGGAACCGGGCTTGCTCGGCGAGGGTCAGCATCGAACATCTCCGGTCGTGGTGCGGCCAGGAGGGCGCCACGCCGACGTCAACGCGTCCGACAGCCTCTGCTTGAACCACCGCTCCTCCGAGCTGTCGGATCGCCGGGTCCACAGCCCTTCCTCGAGCAGCGTCATGAACCGCCGCCGGTCGACACCGAAGGTCACGAACAGATCGCCCGCACTCGCACCGCCGTACGGCGCCCACCGGATCGCGAATTCGATCACCGACCTGGTCTCCGGTTCGATCGATCTGCCGGATGCGAGAAACTCCAGCTGACTCAGCGCCGAGCGGACCCAGAATGCGTCGCGACCTCGCTGTTGATTCCGTCCGTCCATGATGTTCCCGAGCGGTAGTGGCTGACCTGTCCTCCACCACCTTCTTCGGGAACAGCCGCTCGGACGACGGGAGATCTACCTACCCACATACCTGTTTTCAGCGCGCCAACTACCTGTTTTCTGCGCGCGATCGGGCGATCGGGTGACGACGAGGCTATTCCTCGGATATCGCAGCCGAGGTCGCGAACGGGATGCTGGCCCGCAGCGACGTCCCCTCGCCGGGATGGCTGGTCAGATCCATCCGGCCGCCGAGGGCTTCGATGCGATCTCGCAGACCAACCAGCCCGGAGCCCTTGGCCGGGTCGGCGCCGCCGATTCCGTCGTCTCGGATCGAAAGCTGGAGCTGGTGACCGGCGGTGGTGATGCGCACGGTCACTTCGGTAGCCTGCGCGTGTTTGGCTGTGTTCGTCAGCGCCTCTGCCGCGATGTAATAGGCGGCTGTTTCGGTGGATTCGGGCATAGGCGTGTCGAGGTTCAGGTCGAGGTTCACCGGAACGGTGCAGCGGCGGGCGAGCGCCTTCAGCGCCGGGCCGAGTCCGCCCTTCGACAGGATCGCCGGATGGATCCCGCGGCAGATCTCGCGGAGTTCGTCCGAGACGCCGACCAGGCCCTGCACGACGTCGGAAAGTTGCGCTTCGAGCGTGGTCAGCTCGGGTGGCACCGATGCCTCGGCGCTGCGGAGCGCGAGTCCCAGCGAGACGAGGCGCTGTTGCGCGCCGTCGTGCAGATCGCGTTCGATCCGGCGCCGTGCCTCGTCGGCGGCGGCGACGATGCGGGCGCGGGATGCGGTGAGTTCGGCCCGGGCCTCGGTATTCGCGATCGCGGTCGCGACGAGGTCCGCGAATTCGGCGAGGCGTTCCTCGGCGGACGAGAACCGACTCCGCCGCAATGAAGAACGCGGCCACTGCGACGCCCAAGGGCAGGGGCGGGGTCGTCGGGCGCATCGACCACGACAGCACATGTGCACGCGTCGAGAAGACGGGCTTGTCGGTCTGGTGACGCGCGGATATCGCACCTGGCGTGAAGGTTGGCCAGCCGTGCACCTCAGACCGTTTCCACATCATCACCCAGCGTTCACGTCAAGCCGACGGGCTCGGACAGGGTCCTCGAATTGGATCGATCGTCACCTTGCAGCCTACGCACCGTTCGGCACCTGTCCGGCGATGGACATCGGAGTTGCGGGTCAGCGGCCCGCGACGCGACCCGGGCCGGCACGCACGGCCGTCACGACGTCTGCGCATTCACGAAGATGCGTCGCGCCCACGCGGCGTGCGCCAGCAGGTCACCGTCGCGCCCGGAGGGCAGCGACAGCAGCAGCCCACACGCGTGCCCGCCTGCCGAAGTCCCGACAGGTAGCGTAATTCCGCAGGTGCCCAGGTAGCTGAGGACCATCGTGGTGCGCAGAGTGGCGGCATTCGCGCTGTCGTAGTCGGCCGGGTCGCGGAGATCGGCAAGGCGCGGCGGTGGGTGACGCACGGTAGGGCACAGCAGTGCCGCACCGTCGAGTTCAGCGGCGAATTCCGCGCGCAAGGCGCTCATCCTGGCGTACACCGGGGCGATGGAATCCGCTGTGTGCGAGTTGCTTTCGAGCCTTCGCCGGGTGGCGGGCTCGATCGGCAGGCTGGAGTCGAGACGGTGCCGGTGCAGACGGTATGCCTCCGCGCCCACGATGGTGCCGGCGCCGTCCATCAATTCCTGTGCAGCACTCAGCGATGCCATGTCGAGCCTGCGAATATCAGCTCCGGCGCGGCGGATTTCGGCAAGAGCGGCCTCGAAATCGGCGGCGATCCCGGGCGTGACGTCTTCTGTCCACTCGCCGCCGGGCACGACGAATCGCCGCAGCGGCGTGCGCTCGCCGCGTCGAATGGGCGCGAAAATCCGGTCGAGGGCGATGATGTCGTTCACGCTGGTGGCGAGGATGCCGGTGCTGTCGAGTGTGCTGGACAGGGGCGCGAAGTCGTTCGCACCGTAGCGTCCCGGGCTGGTATCCGGCGCGCTCGGCGGTGACGGTGACAAGTACCGCGGTCGAATCCGATTGCCGGGCCCGGTCTATGGCGGCTGCGGCCAGTCGGGCCGAGGTCGTATCGCCCGCTGCGAGCGCCTGCCCCATGGCGGTGGCGGTGGTCATGGACAGGACGCTACCCAGCAGTATTTCCGCTTCGATATGTAGGAAGATCCACTGAATTCCAATGATGCTGTGTGATCGTCCATTTCGACAGCGCCCTATCGTTCGGTTGACTGACCTCCATGACAGTGTTAAGCCATCCGGAGCCGATTACCGTGCCGGCGAGGCGAGCCCGAGCGGTGACCCTGAGCGCCGGTGAGAGGTTGCGGATCACCGACGTCGATGGCGGCCAGGTGGGTGATGTGTTCGCCTACAACGCTCACGACCTCACCGAGCACCACAGCGCCTCTCACACGCGCACCCACACCGCGCGACTGTTTCCCGCGCTCGGCGAGTCATTCGTGACCAACCGGCGGCGACCGATCCTCACGTATGCCGACGACACCTCGCCGGGTGTGCACGACATGCTGATCGCCGCCTGCGACCCGGAACGCTATGCGGCGTACGGGGATCCGGAGCACGCCAACTGCGCCGACAATCTGCGCCGATCAGTGACCGAGCTGGGATACGGTGCGCCGCCGTTCATTCCGCAACCGATCAATGTGTTCATGCGCATTCCGGTAGCCGCGGACGAGAGCCTGACCTGGCTCGAGGCCGCCACCGCGCCCGGGGACGCCATCACCTTCCGCGCAGAAATGGACTGCCTGGTGGTGGTTTCCGCCTGTCCGCAAGACCACAACCCCATCAATGGGGCTCGACCCACGCCACTGGCCCTGACCGTCCTTCCCCCGATCAGCGAGGAGAACCACCGATGATCACCACCGAACTCGCCCACCCCGCACTCGAGCCGTTCGGGCTGGACACCCTGAAACTACGCAACCGATTCGCGGTGGCGCCGATGACCCGGGTCTCGGCCACCCCCGACGGCACTCCCACCGAGCAGATGACCGCGTATTACCGCGAATACGCGCTGGGCGGATTCGGCCTGATCATCACCGAGGGCATCCATCCGGACGCCGCCCACAGCCAGGGTTACTTCAACCAGCCCGGCCTGGTCACCGAACAGCATGTCGCGGGCTGGCGCGCGGTGGTCGACGCCGTGCACGCGGCCGGGACTCCGATCGTCGCGCAGCTGATGCACGCCGGAGCCATTTCCCAGGGCAATGCGCACGGTTTCGAGACCATCGGGCCGTCCGCGGTGGCGCCGCGCGGGCAGATGATGGTCGATTACGGCGGGGTCGGTGGAGCGTGGAACGCGCCCCGGGAGATGACCGCGCACGACATCGACGATGTCGTGGCCGGTTTCGTCGCGGCGGCGGAGAACGCCCGTGCGGCTGGTTTCGACGGCGTCGAGATCCATGGCGCCAACGGCTATCTGCTCGATCAGTTCCTGACCGACTACACCAACCAGCGCACCGACGAATACGGCGGGCCGGTGCAGAATCGCATCCGGCTCACCGCGCGGGTGCTGGGTGCGATTCGTGACGCTCTCGGCGACTTCCCGATCGGAGTCCGGCTGTCGCAGACCAAGGTCAACGACTTCACCTATCGCTGGCCGGAGGGTGAGGCCGACGCGCGCGCCATCTTCGCGGCCTTGACCGAGGCGACGTACCTGCACATCGCCAGCGAGGGCCGGGACTTCCTCGAAACCGCGAAACTCCCCAGCGGCATGACCGTCACCCAGCTGGCTCGGGAGGTGTCCGGTCGCCCGGTCATCGCCAATGGGGGCATGCACAATCTGCCCCAGGCCGCCGATGTGCTGGCCGGCGGGCACGCCGACATCCTGTCGCTGGGTACGGGCGCACTGGCCAATCCGGATCTGCCGCGCCGGGTCGAGACCGGGGCTGAACTCTCCTCGTTCGATCATGAGATGCTGCACCCCATGGCAACCCTGGACTGCGCCGCGGCCTGGCGCGAGCGCACCGGCGAATGAGCGCTCGGACCTGGACCCGCGGCGGGGCCGCGGTGGCGACGCTGACCTTCGACGTGGACGCCGAGACGCCGATCCTCGCCGAGGGCCGACACTACGCCGAGCACCCCATGGTTATGTCACACCAGGCCTACGGACCGGATGTGGGGGTGCCGCGCATTCTCGACCTGCTCGACGAGATGGGTGTTCCCGCAACGTTCTTCGTACCCGGTTGGGTCGCCGAACAACGCCCGGGGCTGGCCGCGTCGATCGTCGAGCGCGGGCACGAGGTCGCGCACCATTCCTACAGCCACCGGCCGCCCACCTCGCTGCCGGCCGGCGCCGAGCGCGCCGATTTCGAACGCGCCCTGAAGGTATTCACGTCCCAGGGCATCGAGATCGCCGGGCATCGCGCCGCGATGTGGAGCGCCAGTCGCGAAACCCTTTCCCTGATAGCGGAATACGGCCTGGCCTACGACTCCTCGCTGATGGGCGACGACCGGCCGTACCACGTGGACACCCCGCAGGGCTCGGTAATCGAACTGCCCGTGCACTGGTCGTTGGACGACTGGGAGCAGTACGCGTACCTGCCCGCACCGCGCATCGGCTCGGTGATCGAGTCGCCGGTCAAGGTCGAGCAGATGTGGCGGGCCGAGCTCGACGGCATGCGTCACTACGGCTGCCTGTTCAACGTGTGCATGCATCCGTTCCTGACCGGTCGTCCGGGCCGGATGCTGGCCCTGCGCAACCTGATCGCCTACGCCCAGGAACGCGGAGACGTCACCTTCGGCCGCTGCCGCGACGTAGCGACCTGGGCACGGGAGGACGCCCACACCCCGACCCGTCCCCTGCCCGCCTACGACGTGGACGAAGCCGTCTATCCGCAGTAGCACACCGCTCACGTCGACGCGGGTGTGCGGCGTGGGAGCGCATCCGGATCGAGGCCGGTCAGAAGGTGGCCGGGCCCAGCGGTTCGGCGACCAGGGCCAGGTACAGGTCGATGGTGTCCTCGAGGCGATTGACATTGCGGCCGGTCAGCTCGGTGATGCGTGCCATGCGATTGCGCAGGGTGTTGACGTGGACGTGCAGGGCAGCGGCCGTGACCGCCCACTGGCCATTGTGCGCGAGGAAGGTGCGCAGGGTGTGCTCGAGGTCGGTGTGGGTGCGGGCGTCGTGGTCACGGATGACGCCCAGCACCTGCTCCGAGAACCGTTGCCGCACCTGGTCGTCGAGCAGGCCGAGCAGCATCCGGAAGGTCGCGATATCGGCGAAGACAGCGGTGTCCGGGCCATGCTGCACTCGCAAGATCTGGCAGACCTCGCGGGCGCGCACCAGCGATTCCCTCAGTCCACCGGCGGTGGCGATATCTCCTACGCCGATCACGACCCGTTCGGCGGAGACCCGTCTGCCGACCTCCGCGGCCAGATCGCGGGCGAAGCGCGCCAACTCGTCCGCCGAGCGCTCCCACAGGCAGATGGACACCACATCCCGGCTGCCCGCCGCGGTGAAGACGGGTATGCCGTGGGTGGCGAAGAACGCGCCGACCGCGTGGGCGATATCGCCGGCCAGGGTATCGGCGTCGGAGGCGGCGACCGGTGCGGACACGAGCACTCCCAACGGCCGGTCCGGTGGCACGCCATAGGCGCGCAGGCGGCGAATCACCTCACCGCTGCTTCGCGGCCCGGAGAGGATCATCTCCAATAGCTCTGTGGCGAAACGCGCCTCGATGGCGTGTACGGCCTGCTGTTTGGTGACCTCCAAGCTCAGGAAGCGCGCCGCCTGGGCCAGCGCGTCCCGATCGGCAGCGGTGAGAGTCGCGGCCGGTTCCAGGCAATAGAGTCCCGCGTCGATCTCTCCCATCGCACCCTCCACGAGATACAGCACCGCCGGTCCGGGCCCGAGCAGATCGACCTCGATCGGCGGCGGGGTGCGATTGAGCGCGGCCGCGGCCATCCGCACCTGCTCATCGGTCGGCTCACAGCCGATACTGGCCAGGCGGCGACCTTTTCGGTCGACCACGAGCAGCGGCAATTCCGTTTCACCGCGCAGGATTTCGAGTACACCCGCCGCACCGCTGCCGCGCGAGAGAGCGGTGGCGAGGGCGTCGCCACGATGGACAGTGGCAGTCAGTTCCGCCTGCAGCACCTCGTTCTGGATCCGGGCGGCCGCTCGGGTGAGCGCGGCGAACGGCACCCCGACACACAGCTCGATGAGCGGCAAACCGTGTGAAAGGCACAGCGCGGCAAGCCCTTCGGGCAGCGACGGGGTTTGCGCCGTGAGCCCGAACACCAACCCCGCCGCACCCGCCCGCGCGACGGCCGCCACGAACCGGTCCGCCGAAACATGTGACAGCCACAGGCCATTGGTCAGCACGAGTTCGCCGGACCGGACATAGGGCGACGGGTCGGCGAGCTCCGTCGTGTGCAGCCAGTGGATCTCCGTCCCCAAGGATTCGGTGAGTGCCGTCGTCACGACTCGCAGCCCCAGGGCGGGATCCGCGACGAGCCGGCCAATAGTCAACACCTGGCGGAATGTACACGGAGAGCCAGTGATTGGTGGATGAACATCCATCCCTGCATTTGAACGTGCCGGCCCCGGTGATGGCCACCAGCTCACACACTCTCCGGAGACGGCCCGGCGATCGGCATGGCCCATGCCATGATCTTGTCGATCTCGTCCAGGTCGGAATCGTCGAGCACGATGTCCGCGGCGCCGAGGCTGTCCTGGATATGGCGTGCATGCCGGGCGCCGACGATCGCGACGTGCACGGCGGGATTGGCCAGCGTCCAGGCGATCGCCAATTGACCGACCGTGATGTTGCGGTCGGCGGCAAATGTCTCCAGTTCCCACAGGGCTGTCAGATTCTGCCGGTAGACGTCGCCGGCGAAGTCGGGGCTCGTGCTGCGCCAGTCGTCATCGGCGAACGTCGTGTCACGATGCAGCGTTCCGGTCAGCAGGCCATGTGCCAACGGCCCGTACACCAGCACGCCGATGTTCCGAACCCGGCAGTACGGCAGCAGGTCGTCCTCGATGTCCCGCCGGAACAGGTGGTACGGCGGTTGCACCGTCTCCACCGGCAGCACCGCGGAGAATTCCGCGATCTGCGCCGGGCTGTAGTTCGAGACCCCGACGTGGCGGATCTTGCCCGCGGCGACGAGGTCGGCCAGCGCGCCCGCGGTCTCGGCGGCCGGCACGGCCGCATCCGGCCAATGCACCTGGTAGAGGTCGATGTGGTCGACGCCGAGCGCGGCCAGACTTGCGTCCACTCCCCTGCGCAACCAATCGGGGCTCGCATCGCGGACCAGGCCGGTATCGGTCCTGCGCAGCCCGCCCTTCGTGGCGATCACGAGTTCGTCACGGGCGCAGGTGAGTTCGGGGCGCAGCGCCCGGCCCAGGATCCGTTCGGACGCACCGAAGCCGTACGCCTGCGCGGTGTCGAAGAAGTTGACGCCGAGATCACGGGCGCGCCGGATCGCCCTGATCGCGGCGTCCTCGTCGAAGCGGCCCCACTCGCCGCCGAGTTGCCAAGTGCCGAAGGCAATTCGAGAAACGTGCAGTCCGCTTCTGCCCAAAATTGTTGTCTTCATGTCGCTCTCCGAATCTCTGTAGGGGATCTTGCTGCCTACTGTCGCGCTCCGGAGGGCGCTTGTCGCCACGGCCAGCGCCCATCGACGATTCCTGCCAGCAGCAATCCCGGCCTTCCCGGCAGCTGCACCTGTCCTGCGTTTGCGCAGCACGGCGGCACTGCTGCGGGGCGGAGGAGCGGCTCGGGTCAGCGCGATTCGAGGAAGGTGATCACTGCCAGCACCCGGCGATGATCGTCGTGGGTCTCGGCCAGATTCAGTTTGGTCAGAATGCTGCGCACGTGCTTCTCGACGGTGCCTTCGGTGACCCACAGCTGCCGGGCGATACCGGCGTTGGAACGCCCCTGCGCCATCAGGGCCAGCACCTCGTGCTCGCGTGCGCTGAGCGCTGCGAGCGGATCGTTGCGCCGGCGGGCCGACACCAACTCCGTCACCAGCACCGGATCGACGACCGCCGCGCCCTTGGCGATTCGCTGGAGCGTGTCGATGAAATCCTCCACATCGGTGACCCGGCTCTTGAGGAGATAGCCGATCCCCCGGCCGCTGGCCAGCAATTCCATCGCATGCTCGACATCGGAGTGGGCCGACAGCACGAGAATGCCGGTTTCCGGGAATTCATCGCGGATCGCGCGGGCCGCGTCGAGCCCCTCGGTGGTGTGGGTCGGCGGCATTCGAATGTCGACCACCACCAGATCGGGCCGCGTGTCCCGGACCAGCTCCAGCAAGCGCGAGGCGTCTCCGGCCTGCGCCACGACGTCGAAACCCGAACGCGTGAGCAGGCTCGCCAAACCCTCCCGGAGCAGCACATCGTCATCGGCCAGCAGCACCCGCAACGGAGTCGTCACTGAACTCTCGCCTTCCTTGGCTGCGCCGGACGTGGATGGCCGATAGACGTCGAGCATAACCGGGCCGATTGCAGGTAGCCGCCATACCCACTGTGGTGCTGGCGGGGAGCACCGATGGAGGTCAGCAGCGACGACACCAGCTCGGGTGACAGCGATTCTGGAAGTCCCAGAAGGCAAACCGAGGAGTCGCGACATGGTCACATTCGAAGAGGCCGCCGCTGTCCGCGCAGCTGAACCACACCGGGCGGCCGCTGCCCGCCCGACCGCGGCGAAGTACACCGTCGAGCTGATCGGGACATTCTTCCTGGTGTTCACGGTCGGCACGGCGGTCCGCAGCGTCGGCCCGTTCGCACCACTGGCGATCGGCGCGGTGCTGATGGGGATGTTCGCCTGGGCGACCGCATCGAGCAGGGTGTCCGCGCCCATCCCGAATAGTCCACCACCCCAACACATTCAGGAGCACCATCATGACCACCCACATGGAATCGGCAAGCGCATTTCGCGCGTCGTCACGACTGGCGGGCAATCTGCAGCAGGTCCTCGTCGAGCTCACCGCCCTCCACCTCAACGGCAAGCAGGCGCATTGGAACGTCGTCGGTCACAACTTCCGTGACCTGCACCTGCAGCTCGACGAAATCGTCGATGCCGCACGCGAAGCCGGTGACACCATCGCCGAACGGATGCGCGCCCTCGACGCGGTGCCGGACGGCCGACCCCAGACGGTCGCGTCGACCAGCCTCCTGCCGGAACTCCCGGCCGGCGAGCAGCACACCGCCGTGATCGTCGACCTGGTCACCACACAGATTCGCGATGTGGTGGCGACACTGCGCGCCGTGCACGACGACACCGATGCCGAAGATCCGTCCACCGCGGACCTGCTCCATGCCGTCATCAATCAACTCGAGCAGCAGGCGTGGCTGCTCAGCAGCGAAAACCGCACCGCGGGATAGACAGCGGCGATGTCGGACGAGGCGATGTCGGACGAGGGGAGGACGATGAATCGGGCTCGGTCCGTCCGGCCCGGCCCCACTGGCCTTCGACCTGGAGACGGCCGCCGTTCGGCCGGTCGGCCGACGACGACAACGAGGAGTGTGCATGACCGGAATGACAGTTGGTTTCATCGGGCTCGGCGCAATGGGACAGGGCATGGCCGCCAGCCTGCTGCGGGCCGGCCATCGGCTCCGGGTCTGGAACCGCTCCCCCGAGCCGGTCGCCGCGCTGGTCGCCCAGGGCGCCGACGCGGCCGGGAGCCTCGCTGACGTGTTCGCCGCCGAGGCGGTCGTCTCCATGCTGGCCAACGACGACGCCGTCGAACAGCTGCTGCTCGACCCGGCGCTGCTGGCCGGCGCGAAGGCCGCCGTGCACGTCAACATGGCGACGGTCTCGATCGCGCTCGCCGACCGGGCCGCAGCCCTGCACGCCGAGCACGGCATCGGGTACGTCGCCGCGCCCGTCCTCGGCCGGCCCCAGGTAGCCGCCGCCGGCGAACTGAACATCCTCGCCGCCGGCGGTAACACGGCGCTGGCGCAGGCGGCACCGTTGCTGTCCGCGATGGGCCGGCACACCTGGCCTTTCGGCACCCGCCCCAGCCACGCCAACGCCGCGAAGATCAGCGCCAACTTCCTGATCGCCTGCGCCATCGAGTCCATGGCCGAGGCGTGCAGTCTGGCGGAGTCCCACGGTGTCCGGCCCACCGACCTGGTCGAAATGTTCAGCGGCACACTGTTTCCCGGTCCGATCTACTCCGGCTACGGCGAAATGGTCGCCGCCCGCCGCTACGAACCGGCCGGCTTCCGGCTGCCACTCGGCCTCAAGGACGTCAACCTGGCCCTGACCGCCGGCGCCGCGGCGAACGTCCCGCTGCCCTTCGGCAGCGTGCTGCGCGACGCCTTCCTCGACGCCCTCGCCCACGGCGACGGTGACAAGGACTGGGCCGCCGTGGCCGCCGTGGCCCGCCGCCGGGCCGGCCTGCCGGCGTAGCCGAGGCAGCCACCTCGGCACCACAACTCGGCTGGTCAAGGGCCTATAAACCGGAACTGCAGACGCCGAACCGGTCCCACGGAGTAGCGTGCGATCCATGAGCGCATGCGAGGTTTGCGGTAATGATTACGCGATGCCGATCGTCGTCGAAGCTCAGGGAGTGCGGCACGTTTTCGACTGCTTCGAATGTGCGATCCACCGAATGGCACCCATCTGCGAGCACTGCAACTGCAAGATCATCGGTCACGGCGTGGAGGCAGACGGCAGGTTCTTCTGCTGTGCGCACTGCGCCCTGTCCGAGGGTGCCAGAGGCCTGGTCGACCACATCTGAAATCCCCAACCCGACAACGAGAACGGGGCCGAAGCCGCAAACCCTGCAGCCTCGGCCCCGCCGGGACCATCAGGTGCTCAGATCGCCAGGAAAGAACAGCACACTCGTGGCGAGCGCTGCGGTCAGGCGGTCAGGGTTGTGCCCGCAGTAGATCGGTGGTGAGCGAATTCAGTTCCACCGCACCGTCTGCCCCGACTACGACGGTGCCGCCGATGTTCGCGAGCCTCCCGCCGATGACGCAGTTGGGTTCGAAGGCGAACACCATGCCTTCGGCCAGTGGCAGATCGCTGCCGATGGTCGGCACCTCGGCCAGCAGTCCGTACTCGGCGGCCTCCGGCAGTTCGCGCATCCCGCCGCCGAAACCGCACACGGTGCCATAGGGATTCATCCCGTGCACCAGTGGATGCACGTTCCAGCCGCCCGCCGCGTCGAGGGGTGCCTTCATGGCGTCGACCACCTGACCGAAGGTATTGCCCGGCCGCAGCGCGGCCACACCGGCTTCGTAGGAGGCGCGCGCCACCTTCGCCGCCACCTCGATGTCCGGATGCACCTCACCCACGGCGATGGCCACCTGATGCTGGGATTCGCGCATGCCGTACTGGCAGAACACTTCCGCCAGGATCACGTCGCCGTCCTCGATGGTCCGCGGTTCCTGCGGGCGGTAGGACCAGACCGGCGGTCCCCAGCAGGCGAAGCCGGGACCGGACTGGATGAGCATGCCGGGCGCGACCGTGCCCAGCCGGAACGACGTGGACATGCCGGCCGCGTACACCTCGGCCTCGCTCACGCCGGGCGCGGCGACGTCCAGCATGGCCTGCGCCATCGCCTCGCCGATCTCGGCCGAACGCCGCAGCACCGCAAGCTCTTCCGCGGATTGGGTCAGGGTGCGCAGCAGGAACGGAAACCACATCGGTTTGAAATTCACCTGCGGCAGCTGCTGCAGGACCGCCGTCCACAGCCCGTACGGCATGATCGGGTTGAAGTGGAACGGCGGATACGGCTCCAGGCCGATCACCCCGACCGCCGACCGCTCCAGCCCGTGCTCCTGCAACACGTCGACGACGCCCTGGGCATGCTTGGCCACCCGCATGTTGTGCGGTTCGGTCCAGCAGGCCTCGCCGCGGCGGCGGGCCTCGATGTGGTCGGCGATGTGCATTGGCGACCACACCAGGGAGATGGGGTCGGCGTCGCGGGGGAAGACCACGATCGCGCCGGGACGCTCATTGGTGAAGTAGACGTCGGGCGCGAACGGCGCGGGGCCGCCGGTCTCGTGCTCGCCGTAGATCACCAAGGCGTCGACGCCCTGGTCGTCCATCAGCTCGCGGGCCAGCGCCCAGCGCCGATCACGTTCGCTCAGCGAGTAATTCGGATGCATGCGGGTTCCTTCTCGAGGTGTGATTCGACCTGGTAGGAACGCTATCTGTGGTGCGGGACCGGAGTATTCAGTCAATCGACCTGTCTGGTACCGATCAGTTTGCTTAGGTAGGGTCTGCCGAGTGCTGCGCGGGCGCGCCGACGAACAGGCGCTGATCGATCAACTCCTTGCGGACGTACGTACCGGCCGCAGCGGGGCGCACGTGCTGAGCGGGCCCGCCGGCATCGGCAAAACCGCGCTGCTCGACTACACCGCGGCGAAAGCCCAGGGATTGCGTGTGATTCGCGTGGCAGGCATCGAATTGGAAGCCGAACTCCCCTTCGCCGGCCTGCATCTGCTGCTGCATCCGGTGCTGGACCGGCTCGACGCCCTGCCCGCACCGCAGGCCGCGGCACTGCGCAGCGCCTTCGGACTGGCCCCGGCTGCACCCGGCGATCGCTTCCTGGTCGGCCTCGCCGTGCTGTCCATGCTGGCTGAACTGGCCGAAGACGGACCTGTGCTGTGCCTCGTCGACGACGCCCAGTGGCTCGACCGATCCTCCACCGAGGCACTGACTTTCGCGGCCCGGCGCCTGCACCACGAAGGCGTTCTGCTGCTGTTCGCGGTGCGCGGCGAAGCCCGGGAACCGGCCGGACTCACCGCACTCCCCACTCGCGAACTGACCGGACTCGATCCCGCCTCCTCGGCCGCGCTGCTGGACGAGCGGTATCCCGAACTCGCCGCGCAGGTGCGCGCCCGACTCCTGGCCGAAACCGAGGGCAACCCCTTGGCCCTGGTCGAACTGCCCTCCGCGCTCAGCACCGAACAACGCACCGGCCAAGCACCGGCCGGCTCCTACGACCTGGCCACGCTGCCCCTCTCCACCCGGGTACAGACGGCGTTCGGCGCACGGGCCGCACGACTGGGCGACGCGGCCACCAGCCTGCTGCTGATCGCCGCCGTCGAGGAGACCGGCCGGCTCGAAATCATCTTGGCCGCCGCGGCCGCCCACCACGCGGGACCCACCGAACTGGCAGCCATTGAGGACTCGGGACTGCTTGTGCGCCAAGGCGATCGGATAGCCTTCCGGCATCCGCTGGCCCGCGCGGCCGTACTGGGCTCCGCACCGATGCACCGCAGGCTCGACGCGCACCGCGCGCTCGCCGAGGCACTGACCGCGAGCCACTCTCCCGAGGCTGCCGACCGCGCGGCGTGGCACCGCGCCGCGGCCTCGACCGGCCCTGACGACGAGATCGCCACGGCACTCGAGACCGCGGCACTGCGGGCCTCCGAGCGGGCCGACCACGCGCTCGCCGCCGCAGCCATGGAACGCGCGGCCGAACTGACCGTCGAGCCGCACACCGCGGCGCGACGCCTGACCTGCGCCGCCCACTCAGCGGCGACCGGCGGCGATCTACAGCGGACCGCCACACTCGTCCGCCGCGCGTATCGTGGACCCGTCCACCAAACCGACGCACCACGCCTGGATTACCTGCGCGCCATCGTCGAATCGGAATTCGGTTCCCGGCACCAGGCCGCCCGCATCCTGATCGACGCCGCCGGCCGGGCTCCGGCCGACCTTGTGTGCATGATGCTCGTGGACGCCATGCGCAATGGCGTGTTGGTCGGCGATGCCGAACTCACCGAAGAGGCCGCGACCCTGCTGCAACAACGCACCGGCCGGACCCCGATCAGCGAGGGAATGATCGGCATGGCCCGCATGCTGGGTGGCGACGACGAAGCCGCGCTACACCGGCTGCACGCCTGCGCGATGCACGCACATTCCCACCCGGCGGGCTTCAGCCCGGACGAGCGCATGAACGCCGCCGCGATGGGCCTGATGACCGGCCTCGACGACGAGGCACGCGACCTGCTCACGACCCTCGTCGCCGATGCCCGCGAGCAGTCCACACTCCGGCTGCTGCCGATGCGCCTGCACTACCTCGCCTCCGCCGAGTACGCCACCGGCCGCCTCCGCGACGCCACGGTCCACGCCGAGGAGGCGCTGACACTGGCCGACTCCATCGGACAACACCACCAAATGGATGGCCTGCGTAGCATTCTCGCCTGGGGTGCGGCACAGACCGGCGACGAGCAGCGCTGCCGGGAACTCGCCGAACCCACCCTCGCCGCCGCCCTCGACCGCGGCGAACTCGCCACCGCGCTATTGGCCACCACCGCGCTCGGGCTGCTCGACCTGGGCGCGGGTCGCTACGACCGAGTGCTGGACCGCATCGAATCCGCCTCCCGCGGCCCGATGGGCAGCCACTACATGGCCGTCTTCTTCACACCGCTGTGCGTCGAGGCCGCGATGCGCACCGGGCAGCCGGCGCGCATCGGCGAAGCTCTCGAACGCTTCCGCCGCTGGGCAGACGCCAGCCGATCACCGTGGATTCAAGGCGTTTACGCACGCTGCCTGGCCCAGACGAGCTCCAACGACGAGGCCGGCGAGCACTACGCCGCGGCGGTGCGGCTACACGAGAAAGGCGGCCGACCCTTCGAAGGTGCCCGCACCCAACTGCTGTACGGGGAGTGGCTCCGGCGCGCCCGGCACAAGACCGAGGCGCGCACGAGCCTGCGTGCGGCACTGGAGACCTTCGATCGAATCGGCGCGAGCGTCTGGGCCGCCCGAGCCCGGGCCGAGCTGCGCGCGACCGGCGACACCGGCCAGCAACCGGCCACCGCCTCGATACTGGATCTGCTTACACCACAAGAACTTCAGGTGGTCCGCCTGGCCGCGCACGGACTGTCGAATCGCGAGATCGGCGCGCAGCTGTTCCTCAGCCCCCGCACCGTCGGCTACCACCTCTACAAGGCTTATCCGAAACTCGGCGTCGCAGTGCGGGCCGAACTACCCGCACTGGTCCATCAGCTGTAATGGGAGCCGGTCCGAGTCAGAACCGGTAGCGCAGGATGCGTGCGCCCTGACGGGACAGGGCGGTGCTGCGGGACATGGTCCGGGTGAGTCCCCGCAGGGGTTGCGGCCAATCGGCTACTTCGGGTGCGCGAGTGAGGAAGTCCTCGTCGATGAGGGTCAGCCCGGCGCCCCAGGATTCCGGTTCACGGGGGTCGTCGAAACCCGCGGCGGCGGTGATGCCGAGCGCCTTGATGGTGGGATGGTATTTCATCGCCCACGCGGCGAAACGGGTATAGCCGTTGAGGGCTATCTCGCCGGTGCCGAAATGCGTTGTGAGAGTATGGGTCAGGACTTGGAACGAGCTGCCGGGCAAAAAGGGGATCAGCCCCTCGGCGACGATCATGGCCGGCCGGTCGCGCGGTATTCCCGCGAGCCAGTCCGCGGCGGTGACGTCCGCGCCCACGAGATGGGAAGGCTCCGGGAGGAATTGCGGACGCATCGCGACGACCTCGGGGAAATCGACATCATACCAATCGATTCCGGCGGTCGGCTGACACCGGACCATTCGGGGATCCAGTCCACAGCCCAGGTCGAGCACCACCGCGTTGGGATGCGCGGTGGTGAAAGACCGCACGGCATCGTCCAATTTCTTACTGCGCAGCGCTGTTTCGTAGGTCAGGGCGGCCTTGATCTTCAAGGTGTCGAAGTCGTAGTCGATCCGATCCGCGATCTCCGCGGAGCGGGTGTCGCCGAGCATTGGGACGCGCAGCCTGCTGTCGAGGGCCTTGGCCCACAGTGTGATCAGCAGGGTTTCCTCGATCTGGTTCAGAGTCAAACTGGTGCGTTGCGTGGTCATGCGATACCTAACTTCTTACATGAGGGTGCGCCGCGGAAAGGTCGCGGAGCCGGGTCGATGCCTGGGGGGCGGCGCCGAATCGGCCGCCCTCATCCACGAATCACACCGGACGGGACGCGCTCCGGTAGGTCGCCAGCACATTGAGCCGGTGCAGATTCCGGCACAGCGTGAGCAGGCCCTGGGTAGCGAACTCCACCGGAATCGCGTAATCACCCAGCGCGTCGATCAGACTCGGTTCCAGCGTCTCCGCCCACGGATTCGAGACCTTCGCCTGCGTCTGCTCCAGGGTTTTTCCCGCGGCAACCGCCACGGCGACCTCGTCGCGGAGCTGCTCCAGGTATCCGATCAACCAGTCGACCGCCTCGAGCGCATTGCCCATCGGCCCGTGCCCCGGCACCACGATCGCCATGTCCGGCAGTGTTTTCCGCATCTTCCGCAGGGAGGCGAGATAGGGCTCCGGCCCGCCCTGCAGCAGCATCGGCGCGATGCCCGCATGACAAACGTAGTTGCCGGTCCATGCGGTGCGGGTATCCGGGACGTACACCACGGTGTCGCCCGGACCGTTGCCCGGCCCGAACTGCCACAGCTGCACGACGCGCCCGCCCAGATCGATCTCGGCGAAGTCGTCGAACACCACATCCGGTGTGCGCCAGCGGGTCACCGCGTCGAACTCCGCCTCCGCGCCGTACATGTTCCCGGTCCGCTGCCGCTTCTCGTTGTCCAGATCGGACATGTTCTCCTTGTTCAGCCGCGACGAGATCACCACCACCTCATCCGGGAACGCGGCATTGCCGAACGTGTGATCACCGTGATAGGTCGTATTCACCAGGTACCGCACCGGCCGATCGGTCAATGTGGCAGCCTGCGCCTGAATCCGTGCCGAAATGGCCGGCGTTATTCCCGCATCCACCACGAGCGCCGCAGCGCTGCCCACGATGACCCCGTTGTTATCCTTCGGCGGCAGCGTCGCCATCAGCGCGACAACCCCATCCGCGAACCACTGCGCCCGATGTTCGAGCCCCACCGGCGACAGGTTCGGTCCCAGATATCCGTCTGGCCGCTCGGTGAGCTCCCGGTCCGGTACAGCTTGGGCGTTCATCTCATTGCCTTCCCTCGAGAACGGTGAACCCGCCCAACGCTAAGAACCGGCCGCGTCAACGGAATCCGTCGAACGACTGGGGTCGGTCACTGTTCTTGCGGTGGTGATCGTGAGAACCGGGGTATCAGTGCGCGGCAGCGGCACGTCCGGGGCCGGTCGCTGCGGCGCGGGCGGGTATTCCGATGAGATTGATCTGCTCGACCTGGGTGTAGATCGAGCCGCCGAAATCTCGCAGGGACAGCTCGATAACGAGCAGCGTCAGAAGGGATCCCGCGTAGAGGCCCGCGGAGAGCGGGGTGATCAATCTTGCGATCTTGATGGCCACGTCCATCTGATTTCCTCTCAGCTATCAGCCAATTCCTCGGCTGATTCGTGCCCGGCGGAGCCGGTTCTGCGGAGGAAGTCGGCGATCACCTCGAGTTCGGCCTCGGAGTAGTGGTCGCACAGTTCGTCCATCCTGTTGTTCATTCCGGCGAACACCCGGAACAACTCGGCATTGCGTTCGCGGACGCCCCGCAGCGCGACTGCACGGCGGTCCGTCGATTCGGGGTCGCGCTCGCGCACGATCCAGCCGCCCTTCTGCAACCGATCGAGAATTCCGGTGAGCGTCGCGGGATGCAGGCCGGCCCGGCGCGCCAACTCGGTCGGGGTCAACGGACCGTGTCGATTGATGAGGTCGAGGCAGGTCCAGTCGACGTCTCTGAGTTCGATTCGGCCGCCGAACCGGCGGTTGAGCAGCGACAGCTGAATGTTCAAGTCGCGCAGCGCATCCTTGACGGCAACCGTGAGCTGCCTGCGGCGCCGAGCCCCTGCCTGATCCGCTGTCGAACTCATACGCGCTACTTCCGATCGGTTTGTACGGATTCCGTATGATATTCGATCAGATCGGCTCGACGCGGAACACCGCGATCCGATGCGCCGCCGCAGCGACTCCATCCGGAGTGGACGTCTCGGCGAGACCCGTAGTCACGAAGCGATTGCCGACGCTGGCCGGGCTGGTGGTCACCAATTGACGCAGCAGCGGCGGTCGTTCGTCCACCGGCACCTCGACCAGGCGGACGGTCGAGGACCGTCGGCCGCGAGCCAGCTCGACGGTATCCGCGGCCCGAGCGTTCGCCACCCATGCGGCCTTCGGGAAGGCCTGGAAGATGTACTGCCCGCTGTCGAGCGCGATCACCGCGATCGGGGAGGTCCGCAGTTGCCCACTGCGTCGCCCCCGGACCGTGAGCAACTGCATTGGACCGAAAGCGATTCCGCGCCTTTGCAATCCGACGATGAGGGTGTTGACGGCGTTGGTCAGGCGACGGTTGGTGTCGGCGTTCATGAGGTGCTCTCCCATCGGGACCGAGGCCGATCCCTCTCCAAAAATACGCAAACCATAAGCTATGGGATTAATATAGTATCGAAGTCATACTAGATGGCAAGTAGGAGGTCGCGGTGCAAACAAGGACAGAACGAGTGCGGGTGCGGTTCGCCAGCTGCGACGTCGACTGCGCCGCGTGGCACTACCCCGGCACCAACGGCGCCTGCGTGGTCATGGCGGCAGGCGGAGCGGTCACGAAGGAACCAGGTACCGCCCCCTTCGCGCGCCGATTCCACGACGACGGGTTCACGGTGCTCGCTTTCGACTTCCGGCGGCTCGGAGAAAGCGGCGGGCAGCCGCCGGCCGAACTCGCGGTCGAGGTGGCGAGGTCGGCACCGCACGCGGACATCGCCCACGTGCCTGGCCGACACTACGCGCCGTTCCTCGACGCGCATGAGCAGGCCGTCGACACCCAATTGCTGTTTCTCCGCAGGCAGCGGCTCGCTCACGGCCGAGCGCCGGGCGAGTTCCTCACCGCCACTTCCGAAAGCGACCGAATCCGATGAGCAACGACAACGCAGCACCGCGGATCGACCCGGCGACAGTCGATTACGAGCGGTTGTACCGCGGCGAGGAACTCTTCCCGGGCGTCATCGTCGGGCGACCGCCATGGGATATCGGCAGGCCGCAACCGCTACTCGTGGCATTCGAGAGGGCCGGCCGTATCCGGGGCGAAGTCCTCGACGTCGGCTGCGGGCCCGGCGATACCGCCGTCCACCTCGCCTGCCTCGGCTACCGGGTAACCGGCCTCGACGTCGCACCCACCGCCATCGAACAGGCCCGCCAACGTGCCACGGAGCGCGGTATATCGGTGACATTCGAGGTCGCCGACGCGACGACGCTGGATGGTTACGACAACTGTTTCGACACCGTAGTGAGCAGCGCGCTGCTGCACTGCCTGGATCCGGCGCAGCGCCGAACCCACGTGAGCGCGCTGGCTCGGGCAATCAAACCAGGCGGCCGATTGATCCAGTTCTGCTTCACCCCCGCCGAACACACCGAGCTGTACGCCCCGTACCCGATCCCCGAGCCGGAGTTGCACACCCTGTTCGCTCCGCCGAACTGGGCGATCACCACTCTGCGAGCCGATCGACTGGAGACGACAGTGCCCACCGAGCAACAGTCGAACCTGTTTGCCCAGAACAACTTCCGTCCCGACCGCGACGAGAATGGCGCCCTACTGCTACCAATCCTGGTGCTCGAGGCGCAGCGCACCTGAATCCTGCGCCGGCTCGAGCGCTGATCGAGACACTCGGCATCCGCTGGGCCGGAAAAGACAACGAGGTCGCTGCCGCACAAGCGGTTCCGGCCTCACCGGGATCGGTTTGTCCAATGCCCCTTGGAGCATCGCGGATCAGCTTTCGAGCCGCTTCCCTGGTAACCGATTGGCCGGCCAGAATCTCGAACGTCATCCATGTAGTGCTCAGGGAGCTGTGACCGGGGCGTTGCAGCTGGCTGGGGGATCGACCAGCTCGCAGTCGGCGGGGGCGCGGACCGGTAGGTACTCGGCCGCCACGCCGTTGTGGGCGATGATGTCGCGGTAAGTGTCGACCGCGTCGGTGGGTACGCGGTTCAGGGCCGGGTCGGTGCGTACGTTCACGGTGTAGAGGCCGAATCGCGGTGTGTAGGAGCCCCATTCGTAGTTGTCGGTCAGGCTCCAGTAGTTGTAGCCGATGAGGTTCATGCCGTCGGTCTTCGCGCGCTGCAGCCAGTAGACGGTGTCTCGTAGATGCTCGGAGCGGGTGTAACCGTCTGCGCGGGGTTGCCCGTTCTCGGTGGGCATGCCGTTCTCCACGATCCATAATGGCTTGCCGGGAAACCGTTGCGAATAGTGTTGCAGCGCAAAGTAGATGCCCTCGGGCCGGACCGGAAGATCCCACATTCCCGCCGGGGCGGGTGCCGAGCCGCCGGGCGTGTTCGCAGCGGCGAGGTCCGGTGGTTGGTAGCCGAAGTAGTAGTCGATGCCGATGAAATCGAGCTTGTCGCCGATGCGTTCCAGCAGAGGTCCGTTGACCTGCGACTCCGCCCCGGCAACGTAGCCGACATTGCTGGTCACCAATGCGTTCGGCTGCACCTGATGGATGTAGTCGTAGATGCTGTTGTGCGCCTGCGCCACCTCGTTCAGCATCTGATCGGCGTCGGTCCGGTTCTGACGTACCTCATGCATGATGTAGGCGACCGGCTCGTTTATCGTCACCCAGATCGGGTTGCGAACCGAGTAGCGGTCGACCACCTTCCGCATATTGGTGAGCCAGTCCGGCACCATGCCGGGATTGCGCCAGCCGCCCCGGTCTGCCTCCCAGCCCGGATACACCCAGTGGTCCAGTGTCAGCATGGGGCGCATACCGGCTGCCACGATGGCGTCGATCACGTCGTCGTAGAAGGCGAAGGCGGCCGGATCCCATACTCCCGGTTGGGGTTCCAGCCGTGCCCATTCCACGCCGATCCGAAACACCTTGACGCCGAGGTTCTCGGCCAAGGCGATATCCGACCGGAACCGGGAATGGAAATCGACGGAATCGCCGAGGCCGTCCCAGCCCGGATTGTCTTCGATGTAACGGGTCCAATTGCTGTCGGGTGACTGGCCTTCGGATTGGAATCCGGAGGCCGCCACACCCCAGAGAAAATCGTCGCCGAGCACGCCGATGTGTCTTTCCGGTGCGGTGCGGGCGGCCCCGGGCACCAGGAGCAGGGTGGCGGCCATGACCAGCCCGGCCGCGACGAGACAGCGAAACCGAGTGCGCATCAGCACTTCCCCAGGACCAGTACTCGAAATGAGTGAACGCGGTTACTTACTCCTGGATAGCTGCGATTCGTCTCGGGAATATGCCAGGTCGATAGTGGTTTGGCACAACATCGCCCACGCGGTCCGCACCGTTGCCGTGGCCGCGCACTCCAGGCAAGGAGTCGCGTCCACAGGTGTTTCCATGCGACTGGGAGTGGATCAGTCGAGATCCTGTGTCCCAACGTCTACAGTGCGCTCGCCAGCAGACGCGGGCTGACCGTGCGCGCCGGGCCCACCGGTCCATGACGACCTGGTCCGCCGCGGCACTCACCAAAACTGAATTACGATCATTTCAGAAACTGGTCCATTGACCATTTCACCGTGATCTAATGCTGCCCAACTCGGGTGCGGCAACCCCTCGACGACCGTGTCGAGGGACACCCGATGTCTGTGGGAGAAACAATGATGGACAGCAGTATGCGGCGGGCGGCCGGTTCGATGGCCGCGTTCGCGGTGGCGGCCGGTTTCGCGGTCGCCGCGATCCCCGGCACGGCCTCGGCCGCATCGGGAACGGTCACCTGGACCGACGGGAACAGCAAGTTCACCCGGACGGTCTCGGACACCAACCCGATCGCCGGCGAAACCATCACCGTCACGACGATGTTCGAGCGGACCGGTATCCCGGTCGAGTACATCTACTCGGTCAAAGACGCGCACCCCGCCTGCCTGACTCCGGTCGCGGGCTCGGGCAAGATGGGCGGCGACCAGGTCACGCTCGACACCTCGGCCCCGGACTCGGTCAGCGCCTCCTTCAGCATCGTCAAATACCCCGTGTACCCGAACATCTCACCGAAGTCCCAGACCTTCGAGGTGCAGTACACCGTGGGCGTCAACTGCGCCCGCGACACCCCGCTGCCGACCTCCATGAGCTACACCGGCTCCCTCGGCGCCGGCAACTACACCGACAAGGGCCCGGCCGTCACCGTGTCCAGCGACGCCGTATCGACCACCACGCTCACCCCGGTGAGCGGCGCCCAGGTCAACAATGCCGTCACCCTGCAGGCGACCGTGTCCCCGGCGGCAGCGGGCGGCACCATCCAGTTCAAGGCGGGCGACCAGGTTCTCGGTGACATCCCCGTCGCCGCGAACGGCACCGCCTCGATCGTCTGGACCCCGGGTGCCGCGGGCACCTACAACATCGCAGCCACCTTCTCCGGCCGCACCGGCGTAGCCGGTTCCACCACCACCCAGGCAGTAACCGTGGCCGACACCCCGACCCCCACCCCCACTCCGACCCCCAAGCCCAGCACCGGCTCCTTCGGCTGATCGCGGCACCCGACAGTAGGTGCCCTCTTGCAGTCGGGGGTACCCGGACCGCAAGAGGGCACGTACATATCGAACTCCTTTGCAGGAGGGCAAATCCACGTCAGCCCTGAGATCACCAAGGCACGGGCCGAGCGCAGGTCCAAGGCTGGGGGCCAAGAGATTTGGTCTGGACGAGACCCAGGCCGTGACATCGCAACCTGTGTGAGTCGAAGTGGACCTGACGTACCGGCATACGAACCGCGCCGTGCTGGTGGACAGGCCGGACGTCGCGATTCGCGCGGTGGGTGCCCGCAAGGCGGTGACGAGTCTTCACTCGAAGAGCTGAACTAATTCAGCAGTGTCAGCTATCGTGGATGCATGAGGTCACTACCCTTCAGCGAGCTGATCAGGAAACAGACATCGGTGTTCCCACTCCTGGAGGATGCCGACGTACTGCTCGAGCGGCGGGACGCGGAGAACGTCGTGCTGATGCGCGACGAACGGTATCGGGCGATGGATGGCGCGCTGCGCATCGCGGCCAGGTCGCTCGCTTTGGTAGCGAAGGCGAACCGGGTAATGGCGGAAGAGGTGCTGGCTGTCGAACTGCCCTGGCTGGTTTGGCTGCCGCCGGAGCACCGCAGCGAAGCTGTGACGGAATTGCTCGACGATCTGCTCGCCGGTGTGGACACCGGCTACTACCTGCCGTTCATGCGGAACCTGATCGCGTGGAAGCACACTGCCGAGATCCACACCGATCCATCGCTGGTCGCGCAGCTCACCGGACCGTTCCAGCGTGCCGACTTCAGTGAGGTACAGCGGCCTGGAAATACCGGATGAGCAAACTGAAGCGCGGCGACGAAGCCCCGCGCCCCAAGCCGTGGCGAATCCTGCTGCACAGTGCCCAGGCGGCGCACGTCTGGACGGAGATGCAGCGGAACGCAATCGATGCGCTCGACCGGGCCCGGGTCGACATCACCGCCGACCCCCGCAGCGTCGCGAAGCCCCAGCGGCAGCACCGCCTGAAAGCCGATCTGAAATCGGTCAAGCTCGGCGACGAGGAATTCGAGCAGTGGCAGTACGAAGTCACCGCGGGTGGACGTATCTGGTACGCGATCGACGACGCCACCCGAACCCTCTGGGTTACGAAGGCCGACATGGGACACCCGGGCATCACTGACAAGGGAAAAGGCGGCGGTCGCCGAATTCGTTGACACACAACCAAGATCGGGAAGTGGCAAACGGAACATCGGTCCGGTCGTATCGAATTCGAGTGGACCTGACGGACCAGCATACGAACCGCGCGGTGCTGGTCGACGGGCCGGACATCATGATCCGGGCGGTGGGTACTCGACCGCGGTTGTCGGCGGTTCAGTCACCCTGGAGCAAGAGCCGGAACGACGGATGAGCGGGCATCAGGGGTCGCACGGCGCGAAAGTCCTTCTCGTCCAACGTCAATATGTCATTGGTGAGGTAGCGCTCGGCGAGCACGACCGTGACCGCATCGGCCAGGTCGAGCCTGAGACCGCGATACTGCTCGATGATCTTCTGCGCAACCCGGAGGTCATCGCGGTCCACCTGCGGCACGAGCACGGCGCCCTCCTCAGCTGAGGTGAGCAGGTCATCGAGGACGAGATCGGCTGTGTGGCGATCTTTTCCGAACCGTGCGACGAGCAGATGATCGACCTCGTCCAGCACGAGTGGCGAAACAACCGCGACGGACGTGGAGAGGAATTCACGCGCCCGTTCGTGCAGTTCCGCGGCACGATCGTAGGCGGCGATGATGGCCGAGGCGTCGGCGATGAAGAAGCTCACTCGCCGTATGCCTCGCCGAGCAAGTCCTCAGTATTGGCAGCGAACCCTGGATCGCCGGAATCGAACGACGGCCACGGACGGGTACGACGAGCCCGGTGCGACCGCAACAGCACCAGCTCGATCCCCTCGCGGATCAAATCAGCTTCTGATCGCCCCGCCGCTTCGGCAGCCTCCTTGAGACGGGCAGCCTGCTCGGGATCCAGGTACACGCTCGTTTTGGCCTTCATAAACGTAGGGTACCGCGTAGGGCACCTGCCGGGTTCGTGCATTGCCGGAAAAGCAACAGAGCCGCAGGTCGATGACCTGCGGCTCTGCTGTGGAGTGGAGCTAAGAGGACTCGAACCCCTACTTCCGGGGCTCGGAGGTCCTGCTCATTCGGTCGAGCTGTCAGCGCTCTTCGAAAACTGGATCTGGCACACACTTGGTGATTGCGGTTCGGGATGTGTTGGGGCGCTTGATAATTGACTGCCAACTGGTGTTCTGATCCTGGTGTGTCGAGGGGTTCTGTTCCCACACCTGGACGGGCTGGAGGTCGGTGCGGTTCATGGTGTCGACTCCCCAGTGTGCATCGACGTCGCCACGGGTGGCGAACCAGTTGATTGCCCGAGTTGCTCGGTACCGTCTCGACGGGTCCACAGCCGCTATCGGCGGCGGATGTCCGATACCTCGATCACCGGCCGGGAAGTGGTGATCGCGTTGCGGGTCTGCAGGTTGTTCTGCGACAACTTCGATTGCGGGAGGCGGACTTTCGCTGAGCAGGTGCCGCAACTGGCCGCCCGCTACGGTCGGCGGACACTCCTGTTGCAGCGGGTGTTGTGCGCGGTCGCGCTGGCGTTGGGTGGCCGCGCCGGCGCTCGGTTGACCGGACATCTGGCAGCGCGGGTGAGCCGGATGACCTTGCTGCGGCAGATCCGGGCGCTGCCCGATCCCACTCACCCGACACCGCGGGTGCTGAGTGTCGCCGACTTCGCGCTGCACCGCGGGACCCGGTGTCGCCGTCCGTGCTCGCGCCGGCTGGGCGACCTGCCAGGACCGAACCGGCCCAGGAGCGACGGACATATTGACCATCGAGCTCTTGGCCTCCGAAGGGCGGCAAATGAGCATGTTCAACCGTGCTCTAGCGTGTGCGGCACGCCGACAAGCCGCGGCCAATGGCAGTTGAGATGTCGGCGAGCCGGTCGGCGGCACTCGCGTCGATGAAGCACAGCTCATACGAGTCCGCGGCATCTGCGAACTTGAATTCCGTCACCTACACCAGGGCAGCATCGGTTCGCAGGCATCGATCGCCGATCTCGTCGACTCTCGGCGACTTCGCCTGCGCTCCAGCCGACTTCGCGCAGAGGTATCGAGATCTTCTCCCGGCAGGCTGCGTTGGCAAACCTTGGGGTGCACTGTTCAGGCTTCGGGCAGTGGCGGTTACGGCCTGAACGATGTGGTGGGTGATCAACCGAGCATGTCCCGCGCAGTACGAGTGGTGGTTGTGTGGCGTTCACGCTCGGTGAGTAGAGCGGTGAATGTGGCGTATTCGCTTGGGGGGACGCAGATCTGCCGGTGTGGCAGTGGACGTAGCCTGTCGGAGTATACGTCGTTGGGGGTGACGACGGTGTGGTCGGGTTGGTCGGTCGTGTTGTGCTGGCGGTTGATCCACGCTTGCATGTCGGGTGAGTCGATGCTGGGCAGGCTCGCTACAGCATGAACCCAGTCCAGTCCCGTGATGGCTATGGCCGCTTCTGCGACGGTCACCATCACGGCGTCGGTGCTATGCCAGCTGCCGCCCATCGCCGATCGTGCCTCTCGTGACGACCACTGAGGAAGATGGTCCGAAAGGGCCTGGACAGGTTCGGCAGCGGTGAAACCCCTCTGCATCAACGATAGACGCAATTCGTCGCTATGAGCCGTTCGATTCGCCGCGACCGCCGATGTGCCTACGCCTCTCGGCTCCGCGGCGCGACAAGCGTCGTTCGGGCCCGGTTCGCAGGCGGGGGCTGGATGGGCGCGGAGAGGGTATAGCGTGGATATAGCGGTGATTGCTCGCGTGCCGCCGTCCAGACGGTGCCATCACCCTTCAGCCGGCCAGTCCATGGTCAGACGGGAGCGTCGCAATGACGCTGCTCTACAACAATTTTCGTTCCTTATCCACCTGGCCGGGGCCGGGGTGCGGGAGATGAGCGCGCAGGACGACGCTACCGGCTCACGCCGGGCATGTCTGAACGCGGCGCTGAACGAGAGGGCCGGCGATCTCACCGATGACGATGCGGGGGTGGCAGCATTTCTGACCCTCGGTGATGACGTGGTGCGGAACCTGTTGGATGTGCTGCAGCGACTCGACCGGCTACGCGGCGTTATCGAGGACACCAAATCCACGCTGTTGCAAGTAGGTTCCGCCCGTATCGATCTGCGCGATCTGGTCGCTAGGCTGGAAACCGATTTACGTAGCGCGAACACCGCCATGCTCGCCATCGCCAGCAACTGGCTCATGTCCTCCCCTGAACGCGGCGGCCCCCTCACCATTCGGTCCACACCCCACTGACAAGACGCGGCATTCGTCCCAGGCGACGGCTATGACGAGCGCGGCGCCTGTGGGCGGATCGGTCAGTCGAGGTAGTCCTGCAGGGCCTGTGAGCGTGACGGATGGCGCAGCTTCGACATGGTCTTCGATTCGATCTGGCGAATTCGTTCACGCGTGACGCCGTAGACCTTCCCGATGTCGTCGAGGGTCCGGGGCAGCCCGTCATCCAAGCCGTAGCGCAGGCGCATCACGCCTGCTTCCCGTGGGTTGAGCGTGTCGAGCACCGACTGCAACTGGCGCTGCAGCAGGGTGAACGACACGGCGTCGATCGCGACGACAGCCTCGGTGTCCTCGATGAAGTCGCCGAGCTGGCTGCTACCTTCGTCGCCGATCGTCTGATCCAGTGAGATCGGTTCACGCGCGTACTGCCGGATCTCCAGGACCTTCGCGGGTGTGATGTCCAGTTCCTCCGCGAGCTCTTCGGGCGTGGCCTCGCGGCCCAATTGCTGCAGCAGCGCACGCTGGGCGCGTCCGAGCTTGTTGATGATCTCCACCACGTGCACCGGGATGCGAATGGTGCGGGACTGGTCGGCCATGGCGCGACTGATCGCCTGCCGGATCCACCAGGTGGCATAGGTCGAGAATTTGAATCCCTTGCGGTAATCGAACTTTTCGACCGCACGAACGAGGCCCAGATTGCCTTCCTGGATCAGGTCGAGAAAGGCCATACCGCGTCCGGTGTACCGCTTGGCGATCGATACCACCAGGCGCAGATTCGCCTCCAGCAAGTGGTTCTTGGCCTTGACGCCGTCCTGCACGACCCAGGTCAGGTCGCGGCGACGCGCGGCGGTGATACCGGACTCCGATTCGAGCTCCTCCTGCAGCTTCTCCGCCGCATACAGTCCAACCTCGATCCGGATCGCCAGATCCACCTCTTCTTCCGCAGACAGCAGGGGAACACGGCCGATCTGCTTCAGATACGCGCGCGTCGAATCCCCACCGGCCGTGAGCGCGGCTTCCTTGCGCGCCCGTCGCAGCGCCGGGGACTCGCTGTCCTCCCAGTCGGAATCATCCCCGGAACCACCTCGCTCCGCTGGGTCGACTGCGACCTCGAAGGTTGAATCCTCTTCCGGCGCATCGGTTTCGACGCTTACCGAGTCGACATCCGATGGAGGCTGGTCGGTCGTTTCGTTGGCGGAGGTTGCCACATTCGCCCTTTCGCGGGATCAGGGCGGCACCGCGATGTGAGATCCGCAGAGAGGCCTTGGACGCCCTCGGCAATCACCGAAGCCACTGGCCAGTGTACCGGCCACCAGCCGGTACACCGTGGCTGCAGCGTAGCTCGGGCAGGCAGTCGCCGGCACCGATGCGGCTGCATGCCGCTGGATTTCCATTCCGTCGCCGAGTCCTTCGTAGGCGGCGTGTCCGGAGCACCCGATCAGGGAGGCAAGTCGGCGTGTGATGCGAACAGCGCACTGACTCGCGGGTCGTACGGCGCGAGGCCTTTGAGCCACCGGGACTCGCTTCTTTGAACAAGCCCAGGGAAAGCATGGGATCGCGACGTGCCAGGGCTTACTGATCGGGGTCCTCGCCGGTGAGGTCGAGCGCTGGCGAAAAGAGAATGAGCGCCTTTGGCTGTGGAAGTCCCGCATCGCGCACCGCCTGTGCGAGCAGCAGCGTGAGGGAGGCGCCCGCGGAGTCTCCGAAGACGATGATGTTCTCCGCGCCGTGGGCTTCGGCGAGGGCGAGGTAGTGCCGCTTGATCGCGGTGGTCGTCTCCTGCCAGTCCGCTTCGGGGCCAAGCGGATAGATCGGTGCCACCACCTCGGCGTCGACCGGTCGAGCAGGCCGATCGGGATATTCCACTGGATCGTCTGGAGATCCATGATGAAGGCGGTGGGTGGACCTGACGGATCAGCATACGAACCGTGCGGTGCTGGTAGATGGGCCAGAGATCGCAGTCCGGGCGGTGGGCACGCGACCGAAGCAGCCCGGTGGTGGCATCCGATGATCGCAACCGCTCCATCTGCTCGACCACAACGAATTGGATCTAACTCGATCGTTTGGAACCGTCGGCTCTTTACAGAATAGGTCCGGAATGGGACATTATCTGTCATGAACGAGGGCGACTTCGTCAGCCTCGAAGCAGCAGCCGCAGCGCTTGGTGTTTCCGTTCGACATGCTCGTCGCCTCACGAATTCCGGACGCCTGACGCGAGTCACCCGCGGACTGCTTGATCGCGACTCGGTGGATCGTTATCTAATGTCGCAGCGCCAAGGTCGCACCCGGGCTTGGGCGGAGCACACTGCATGGGGAGCGATCACCATTCTCTCGGGTGGACGAGCCGACTGGCTCGGGCCTACGCAGACCTCGCGGATCCGAAGCACGCTTCGGAAGCTGACAGACCCAAGCGAACTGTCAGTACGGGTGCGCGACCGCGCGCATGTACGCGTATTTACAGCTCACCGCGCCGCGCTACCTCGACTTCGCACGGCCGTCGTATGCCCTGACATGGGTGCTCTCGGCATCGTCGACATCAACGAAGACCATCTCGATGGCTACATCGCCACGCACCAACTCGACAACATCATCCGAACCCTTCGACTCCGGGCAGCACCGTCCGGCAACGTCACCCTGCGCGTCACCGACTTCGACTTCGAACAAGTCGGCAAGCTCGTCTCCACAAGCGCCGTCGTTGCGGCACTCGACGCCGCAACCGCGCTCGATCCGCGCATCCGGGGAGTAGGACAACGCGCTCTGACCGAGATGCTGGAAGCCTATCGATGAGCGATCAACGACCACGACCGACACTCGAGGTCGCGTCCCCGCCCGGTGGCTGGCCTCCACCCTGGCCCAATGTCGCCGAACTGACCGACGCGCTCCCACGCGACAAATGGACTCTGGTCGGGGGACTCATGACCCAACTGCACACGATCCACTACGGACTCGGCATCGTTCGCCCGACCAACGACGTCGACATCGTGTTACACATCGAAACCCAGCGAGGCATCCCGGCAGCCTCGGCGACCGCCCTCGAAAATCTCGGATACCGTCTGCTGCCGTCCATCGACCCACGCAACAACACCGCGCACCGGTTCGTCCGCGGAACGACAACCGTCGATCTCGTCGCAGGGGTTTCGCCAGAAGAGCACGTCGACGTCCTCATCGCCGACCATCCGGCACCCAAGGTCGTCGAACGACTCCGTGGTCGCGAAATGGTCCGCGTGGAAGGCGGCACCCAAGCACTGCGCCGAACCATCAACGCACGCATCGAGATCGCGGCGGGGATAGTCGCAAACATTTCCGTACCGCGCCCATTCGGGGCCCTGATCCTCAAAGCTGCGGCCTACACGACGGATTCCCGCGATCGGGATCGCCACCTCTACGACGCCGCGGGCCTGCATCGAGGATCCGTTCGCGGAACGTGACGACTTCGCCGGCTCCGATCGACGCCGAATCTCCATGCTCGCAACCCAACTCGTACCCGACCATTCCGCCTGGCGGGCGCTACCACGCCAACATCGTGCGCAGGGCGAGACCGCCCTGGCCATCCTCTCCAACCCGGACCCGTGACACCGGAGCCAACGACTTATCCGACAACAAATCCCCCCGAAATAGAAAAGGTCAGGCCCGGCGATTGCCGGGCCTGACCTTCAAGTGGAGCTAAGGGGACTCGAACCCCTGACCCCCACACTGCCAGGGTGCCGGACTCTGTGATCCCGCGTCCCGGCATCTCCCTACTGTCCAGGTCAGACGCTCTTTCACATCCGCCGCAGGTGCTCTTGTCCACCGTGTGACGTCCCGTCTTGGCACGTTCTCGGCACGCTGGAATCAAGGGCACCACCTGCGGATACGCACAAAAGCGACCTGCTGGCCGCGCTGCACTCACAGCGGCGCCCGATTGGTGGATCTCAGGAAAGTCCGCCGTTGTCTCCGTTGCGGATGGCACAACCGGAAAGTCTCACCCAGTGCGTTGTCTACCCGCCCAGCGCAGAAGCACCGGCCCTGGCGCACGGCATGTGCCGACCGCACCTCAGACCATCAGAAGGGCTCCATATGCTATCCGATTCCTCAACATCGAAACGATCTCGACAACCGCGGCGACACAGTGTTCGATGGAACCAGCCATCGCAAGACTCGAAACCAGCACAGATGCTGTTGCGCGGCAACCGTAACCGACGCGGCGCAACCGCAGCGGGACGGGACGTTATCGTGGGTACCGATCTCAGCTGTCCCCACTGCGGACACGACGATCAGGTTCAGGCCGTGCCTGCGATTCGAGCATCTGGCGTTTCGACGATCTACGGGACCAACTACTACTCGGGAACCGGCTTCACTGGAAGCGGACTGGTACCCATCGTCGGCTCAGCCACGACTGAGCAAACACGGGTAACGAATCTTGCGCAGGCCCTCTCGCCTGAGCCGATGCTTCGCAAATCCGGGAAGTTGGTCTTGACCGGCCTTGTGCTGTTACTACCGGCGTTGTTCGCAGTGTTGGTGACGTTTGCAGCAGTTCGAGAACCGGGTCGAACCGACTCAATACCTTCTCTGATTGCGACATGGACGATCGTCACGCTTGTACTGGCAACCCCATCAATATTGCTCTTCACGACTGCGGCGAGGCGCACACGGCACACCAATCGAGTCGTACGCGGACGCCCTGTCGCATATCGACTTTGGAATGCCGGCAAGTATTGCCATCGTTGCGGATGCTGCTTTTGGCTCAACTCCATTGAGGATGTTGCGCCCGCACGGCATCCAGTCTCACCCAGCCAATTCCGCTCGATAGTCTGGACGGCCGGAGGTTACGCCGACGCATAATAGCACCCGAGCGCGCCATGACACCAAAGGCATGGCATTGAACGCACTCCGGCAATCTAGAAATTTCGAACACGAGGGCCCGCGTTCAGCCACTATCTAATTCATAAGTTCATTCATTCAGCGCCGTGACGGACCAGTCCGTCACGGCGCTTTTTGCGTCTTTACGATGCAGAAAGCGATGGTATGAATGCCTCCGAGTTCCATTTCGAACAGCGAGAGACCATATTCGGCGATCCGAGGGTCACAAACCTGCGGCAACTGCCTACAGCCGTCTTCATACTTCGGTCGCACATTCGAGGGGACAAAATTATGCAGACAGTGTTTGAGCGGCTGGGTCGAGTGTTCACGCTGCCGATTGTTCTCCCTTTCGTTTGTGGTCACGATCGATGGGAGTCGCGTGTGCCGACACTGCTCGGATCGATACTTTGACAGGTGTAACGCCTGTGGCGTGTTCACAGCCGAGAGCCGGTATGTCTCGGGTGGATTAAGAGCATGCTCAGGATGCGCGCAACGCTACACAGAATGCGCAGAATGCGGGACACTCACGCGCGATACCGGCTGCGACGAGTGCAGCTCCCACGGTTACGTCTGGAACTACAGCTACAAACCGGATCCGCGGTTCCTCGGTGTCGGCCCAGTATTTCTCGGACTCGAACTCGAGATCATCGTCCCGACCGGCGACTATCACATGTCGGCGCTCACCGTCAGTGATCATCTGGGCAGGATCGGATATCTCAAACATGACTCTTCGATTCAGCCGCTAGGTTTCGAGTTGGTGACCCATCCGATGGATTATCGATTCGCAATCGAGGAATTCCCCTGGCATTTGCTGGATCGATTGGTTGAACTGGGCTGCACGTCCGACAACAAGGTCGGCATCCATGTTCACGTCTCCCGCGACGGATTCGCTTCGCCGACTCATATCTATCGCTGGGCGAAACTTATCTACCGCAACGAGGCGCAGGCGGTCAAGCTTGCCCGCCGGCGAACTCACTTCGCGGACTTCACCGCCCGGGCTCGTCGTAAGGTGAGACACGCTGCCAAGGACGA
Source organism: Nocardia sp. NPDC059154 (assembly GCF_042755705.1). Classification (NCBI taxonomy): domain Bacteria; kingdom Bacillati; phylum Actinomycetota; class Actinomycetes; order Mycobacteriales; family Nocardiaceae; genus Nocardia; species Nocardia sp. NPDC059154. The sequence continues at coordinate 32,691 of NZ_JBHZCS010000032.1, read as the reverse complement.
GCTTCGTCACTATGACCTCGACCGTTATCAGGCGATTAACCCACATCCACGTCACACGCTGGAACTCCGGATCTTTGCCGGCTCGCTCGATCGTCAGCATGTGCAGGCGGCGTTGGCATTCGTCGATGCGTCGGTCGAGTACACCCGCGGGTTGACCTCCGCTGATGTCCTGCACGACGGGGGTTGGGAATGGGCGCGGTTCGTCGACTGGGTTTCGCGCCACGACAAGTACGCACCGTTGCGAGCGGAAATGGAGGCGCTGGAATGTGCTTGCTGACCTTCCTTCCCGCCGGAATCGCACCTGATCTTGACGCCTTGCGGACCGGGGCCGCGATCAATGACGAAGGCCACGGGTTCGCCGTGGTGGCTGGCGATCGTGTGGTGGTGGGGCGTGGCCTGGATGTCGAACAGGTCATCGGTGAATTTGCTCATGTCCGCGCAGAGCATCTCGATGGGCCTGCACTGTTTCACAGTAGGCTGGCCACCCACGGCACGGTCAGCCTCGACAATTGTCATCCGTTTCGGTTGGGTGGCGATCCACGAACTGTCCTGGCACACAACGGCACTCTCCCCCGGCGAGTCCGGCCTGGACCTTATGACCCACGCTCAGATACTCGCATCGCCGCCGAAACTTATCTTCCGTCGATGCCTTTCGGGTCACTTGATACACGTCACGGTCGTGCTGGGCTTGAGGCCTGGCTGGGCAAGTCCAAGCTGGTCATCCTGACCGTCAGCCCGACCTTCGCGGAGAGGGCCTATATCCTCAACGAAGACGCCGGTATCTGGAAATCCGGAATCTGGTACTCGAACAGCGGTTTTCGCGCCGATCACCGTTCACTGCTGCACTCAAGGTCCTGGCTGTATGTGTGCGAGTGCTGTGGTGACGTCGATTTCAGTCGGCGCGGTCGCTATTGCGGGCGCTGCGGATGGTGCTTCCACTGCGCCAATGCTTTCCCGCACTGCGACTGCCAGCGGCGCGCTGCGCTGCAGCTCCACAAGGTTCAGTAGTAGGGGCCACCTCCTTGCGCCATGAACCACACAGTAGCTTCTCTGCTCACTGATTCCCGCGGCCTTGTCCGCCTCTGCGTGTCTGCGGAACTCACTCGCGGACTGCATGCGTCGCCGATAACCAGCGACCGCTCTCGCACGGCCGACGACTGCCGTGTGCCCTCGATCCGCCTGCCCAACCTCGTTTCGGAGGCCGGAAAGCCATGTCCCACTTGACCATCACGCACGCCATTTGCGCGGTCTGCGAAAGCTCAGTGCCCGGCATCATCACTGATCCTCAGCGCAAGCCGATCTGTGAACAGTGCACCCGTCTGCCGTTTTGTCACCGATGCGGTGAACGCGCACAGCATGCGCACCACAGCCTCGACGACGAGTTGCTGTGTGGCAAATGTATTCAGAATCTGAAGCAATGTGAGCGCTGCGATCGCTACGGGCCCGGCACCAGCATGGAGACAACGATCTACTGCGGTCTCGCATGTGAGGAGTGCTCGCGCGACGACTACGACCGCTGTGACGACTGCCATTACCTCGCGGTGGAACTGCACGACGTCCACAACGGGGACAGCGTGTGTTCGGATTGCGTGGGCAGCTATCACGAATGTGGCGACTGCTCACACCTGATCAGCTACGACGAGGATTACTGCTCGGACTGCCGCTACGGCCGCCACGACGACCGCATCCAGTACTACTCCTACAAACCCGATCCCGTCTTCCACGGCGACGGCGACCTTCATCTCGGGCTCGAACTGGAGGTGAAGACCCGCCCGTCGACGCTGCGGCGCTGCGTCGACATCGCCCTCGAGCATCTGGGCAGTCTCGGATATCTCAAAGAAGACGGGTCGATCGGCAACAACGGGTTCGAAATGGTCACCCACCCCATGAGCTACCCCTGGGCGATCATGCACTTCCCCTGGGCCATGCTGCCCGAACTGGATGCTGGCGGAGCATACATCGACGCCGACGTCGGAATCCACGTCCATGTGTCCCGCTCGGGATTCGCCACCCCCGCTCACGTCTATAGGTGGATGAAATTCGTCTACCGCAACGAGTTCCAGGCCACTCAACTCGCTCGACGCACCTCCACCGAATGGGCGAACTTCGATTCCGATGCACGTGCGGAGATCGTGAACTACGCCAAGGGCGACCGTGAGGGCTTTGGCCGCTATCAGGCGATCAACGTCTATCCCGAACACACCTACGAAGTCCGCATATTCGCCAGTTCCCTTCACCCCCAACAGGTTCAAGCCGCATTGGCGTTCGTCGCCGCATCGGTCGAGTACACCCGCGAGCTGACCAGCGCCGATATCGCCCGCCGACGGGGCTGGGAATGGACCGCGTTCGTCACCTGGGTGCGTAGTCACACCGCTTACTCGCCGCTGCTGGCAGAAATGGAGGCCCTCTCGTGTGCATCCTGAGCTTCTACAAATCCGGCATCACCCCCGACGCCGACGCCTTGCGCGACGGGGCCATGGCCAACCCTCACGGCCACGGGTACGCCATCGTGGCCGACGACCGGATCCTCGTCGGCCGCGGACTGCACGGCGATCTCGTTATCGACGAATTCCTCACGACCAGAGCACAGTTCCCCGATCAACCCGCGCTGTTCCACTCTCGGCTGGCGACTCACGGCTACATCGGCACCGAGAACTGCCATCCCTTCGCCCTCGGCGGTGACGAGCGGACTGTAATGGCCCACAACGGGATCCTGCCCGACATCGTTCATCCCCCAGTCGGGGACCTGCGGTCCGACACTCGCATCGCCGCCGAGGACTTCCTTCCCCTCGCGCCCTTCGGGCCGTTGGACTCGTGGACCGGCAGAACCGGCCTCGAAGAGTGGCTAGGCACCGACAAGATGGTCATTCTCACGGTCGATCCGCGATACAAGCACCGCGCTTACCTGTTCAACGAACATCACGGGCATTGGAGCACTGACGGCATCTGGTACTCCAACGGCTCCTATCTCTGGCGCTACGGATCCGAGCTCGGTCCGGGCAGCTATCTACTCGACGGCTGCGACTACTGCGGCGCCGACGACCTTGAGCACAATGGCCCACACTGCCCAGTCTGCGGTTACTGCCAGGACTGCTGGCGCGAATTCCCGCACTGCACCTGCACGCCACTTGAGGGCACCGAACGCTACGCCGACATCGATTTCTCCACCGCCGCATAGCAGTTCGGACCAACCGACCCAACGGGTGCCGCACCGGCAGTTGAGGCCACGCCCCGACAACGACGGAGTCCAATGACAAGTCTTGCTGTGCAACCGATTACATCACGACGCTGCCATCCCACCCCGCGCCCGGTAGGCGGTGAACCAAATGAATAGTGATCTCGACACCCACATCGCACGGGTGCGCGTCGATCCGTGCAACCAGGAAGCGCTGCCGCCACCAGCCGTAGCCGGCGTCCTCGTTGTAGGCTACCGCGCCTCCTTCCACGATCGGCCGACCGCGGGCACTCGGATCACCGCCTTCCCGCGTGTGGCAGCGGCCGCACTACATCGACCTTCGATACCCACAATGGCCTTGGTGTCGGTGGAACCGGCCACCCGAGTCGTCAGGGTGTGCCCGGACGGGCGACACGAGACCGGCTGGAGCGAGGACCTCTTTCCCGAATTCGTCGGATGGCGAATCCGCTGGTCTCTGCTGCCTGTCGATGCCGACTTCGCAGGCGGATTCGTGATTGCCGAGGGTTCGTGGGCCGCGGGCGGCTATCAAGCGGTACTGACCCGCAGCGCACTCGACGACGCCCCCGGCGCTCCGACGATCGTGGCGATCCACAACACCAATCCATGGACCGGCCGGAGCCGCTGGTGATCGACAGTGTCACCGCGTTGGTCGCGTGGATCGAAGCGGCACTGCCGCCGATCGACCCCGATCGGTACGAACCGTGGCAGGCAGCCCCGCCGAATCCCTCAGCTCTCACGGCCGAGATCCACATCCATGTCGAATCGCCCGGCCACTCTCCGCGCACAGCCACCGTGACGCTCTCAGCTGCCCCCATCACCGATCGACGGGCCTTCGGCTGCGCGTCCAATCCCGCCCACTGCCGAGGAGATTCCGTATGACTTCCCGTGTACCGGAACCAAATTCGCTCCGTCCACCAATTCTCGCCTGCCTGCACGATAGCCCGACCGCGCAAGGACTGACCATCCCGTTCCTACCCTCGCCCACCGAGGCCGACACTCGCAAGCTTGGGACCATCGTGACCGGATTTCCCCGGTTTGGGGCGCAGTGGATCCCAAGCGGTATTCGCTCGTCCTCGCTCTCGGGCTCTGCCAGGTATGCGGTCGCGGTCTCGGTGACCGTGTCGTGGTATTCGTCCGGCCGCAGGACTGGCTGCGCGGCATCGGCCCAGAGGCATGCCCGCATCAAACCCCGAATGCGCCGACTATTCCGCACGCGGCTGTCCCGTGCTGGCAGGCCGTATGCCGCAATACCGTTCCACCGCAGTCGCCGCCCGCATCACCCCGTGCAACGATCCTGAATGCGGATGCCGCGAGTGGACACGTCCCGACGCCGGCTCCGAAGAAGCACAGCGGGCTGGACAACCCGCCGACGCCTGGTACGCGCTCTGGCTCGGCGACGACTACCAAATCGTGCACCACCCCGGTGACGGGGCCTCATCCTGCGGATCCGGAAAGTACGCGATGCGGCTGTCCCCGCGACCACGGTGCTCGATCTCATGGCAGCCGCGGACGAACTGGCCCGGCTCACCGACGACACGCGTTCTTGACTGGCGCCGCCGCCAGCTCAGAGGACCCCGTTCCTATGTCCGTACAGCGCTTCGACCGCCTACCTGACGGCACCCTCGGCTGCTACTAGTCCGGCTGCACCAATCCAGCGACACGATGGATCGATATGGAGCGGTGGGAATTCGACGCTGGCTCTCCACCCCTACTGCGACGAACACGGCGACATCGACCCCTGCGACCCGAGCCATCTGTATCGCATCGGGCGCATCCTCACTTGAGGTCCCGACACAGGGCTTCTCACCTCCCCGGTCGGGGCCCGCTCGACAACACGATCTGAGCGAACCAGCATGCACCCCTATCACTTTCGAGATGCCGCACTGCGGACAGCTCACCGCGGCTGGCATGTCTTCCCATTGCGGCCCCATTCAAAAACCCCCGCTATCGGCAACTGGCCACAACAGGCCACCACCGACCCCGTCCGCATCCATCAATTCTGGCCCCGTAACAGCAGACGAAACATCGCGGTCGCTTGTGGACCGAGCCGGCTATTCGTCATCGATCTCGACATCGCAACCACCCGCGTCGACAAATCCATCGCCCAGCCCACCGACGGGCGTAATACGTTAGGCCAGTTGGCCATTCGTCACCGCAAGCCGGTTCCCGCACCCACGCTGACGGTCTCCACCCCCTCGACGGGCTACCATCTCTACTACCGGTCTCCTCCTCGGCCGAGGCTGGGCAACTCGATCGGCCTACTCAAACCTCACATCGATACGCGGGCACACGGCGGGTACGTCGTTGCCGCCGGGTCACGCCTACCGCACGGCGCGTATCGAGTCGTCGACCCGCACCCGGCCGATCCCGCTGCCGCACCGGATCATCGACCTGCTGACTCCACCACCACCGTCGATTCCGCCGCTACACGGTGATCGTCCGCGATATCCCGACGCGTATGTCCGCACTGCTCTGGCCAGACAGGCCGACCGCGTCCGCGCCGCCGCACCCGGCACACGTCATCGAACCCTGCTACTGGCGGCCAACAGTCTCGGCAGACTGGTGGGCCGCGGGCTTCTCGACTGCGGCGACGCCTATGCCAGGCTCTACGCCGCCGCCTCACACCACATCGGAATCGATCAATTCACCGCCACCGAGGCCGACCGCAGCATCACCGACGGCCTCGACTACGCCGCCGGCCGCACCCACGCAGCGACGCCATGACCCCTCAGGTGCTGCTTTTACCAGTCCAGCTCACCGGCGACCAGATCGGTAAGGGCTTTGGCGCTTCCGTCGATCAATGAAAGGCCAACTTCCCTGTGACACCACATCTTCGGCTGCTGTCGTTGGGCGCCGGGGTCCAGTCGACAACCTTGCTGCTGTTGATCGCGCACGGCAGATTGACCATGATCGACGCAGCGATCTTCGCGGATACCCGGTGGGAACCCGAAGCGGTCTAGACCCATGAGACACCAAGCCCGACAAGCGCATCAGGAGGACCTTCCCCACATCCACACGCCCGACGCACAGAACGTCTTTCTATGCCGAGTTGAGTGCGTTCAGGTACCGCCGCATACCCCGGGCGGCCCGAGACCGGAGCCATCAAGCCCGGTGATTCGATTCGTTTCGATTCCCCGCCAATCCGGATGCCAGCAAACTTTCCGCGTACGCTTGAGCGCTGGATCGATGACGAACGAAGGCGTTGCTGTTCGGCGGTAACCAACCGGCAGAGGAGATGGGTATGGACCAGCAGCAGTTCATTGCCACCCGGCGGGAGTTCGACGAGATCGATACAGACCAGGACGGTTTCATCACCTTCGATGACGCACTCGTGTGGGGTATGGCCCAGGACCCGGAAGTGCGCGACATCGTCGGGCGCCGCATCAAGGAAGACCGCATCTGGGCGGAGGGGCAAGTCTCCTTCGAGGAGTTCCGGCGCTACAAGGAGCTGACCAGCCACTCATAGGTATGGCGAGCAAGGACATCGTGGTGACGGTGAGCGAGGACGACTGGCTCACGTTGAACGATGCCGCCGAGTGCGCGGGGATGGGCGTGGCGGCCTACGTCTGGTGGGGAGTCCGGCTGATGGCGATCCTGGCCCCCGCCCCGGCGGCGCGAAACAGGACAGCCGTGCCGCTAGCCCGAAGACGCGACCGCGCGCGTCCGGGCTCAGTGAGGAACCGGAGACCGCTGGACGCAGACCTTCGCCCGGCGCTTGTCGTCTCGCGGGGACCGGCATCCCCCGACACCGAGCTGTGGGCTGAAGCGGTGGGGGATGTGTGTCGCGGCGTGGCGGGGGGCCGGTGCGCAGTCGCGCACCTACGATGATCGGTGGTCATCCGGCAATGGCCACGGCCATGGTCGGGTAGCTGCTGTTTGAGATGTGTACACCCCGCCCGGTTCTGCCCTTCCGTCCGCAGGCCGGGTGGGGCCACGTCCCGGCGGCGCGGCACTGCGGATTCAGGTGAGTTCGTGGACCCGACCGGTTGCCCGGTGGGTGATCTTGCCCTGATGCGAGCAAAGGTTCCGATTGATGACCCATTCCGGTCGGCGGGATGTGACCGGCGTTACTCTTATCGCAGGTCAGCGAACAACCAACTACCTCCCAGGTTCGCTGACCTGCCATGTGCGGCTCCCAATGGCCGCGATCCGCACCATAGTCCAGTGCCGCCAGGGCTGTCCTGACGGCACTGTTGCGTCATAACCCCGGCCCGGCCAGGGTCACGCTCGGGCGACGGATTCGGCGGATCGACCGTTATTGGGCGACCGGTTCGACCGAGCGAGGAGCGCAGAACGCGAACTGGCCTGCCACGCCGGTTACGTCCAATATCCGTGTGACGCAGTACGACCCGTCGATGCACATCTTGCGGTGGCACCGGTCCCTCCAGCAGGCCCGGCAACTGCTGACCATACTGATGGCGGACCGCTGCCGGCAGAGACCGTGCACAGGTGGACAACACCGCCATGACGGCCTCGCGGGCCTGCCCGCGGGTGTCGAGTTCGGCTAACTGCTGCACGGCCTCGATGATCTCGTCACACTTCATGGTGATTCGACGATGCTGGTGATCTCGATCTCGGCTACTGGTGATCTCCGCTCATCGTACGTGGCCGCGACGGCGGTGAACTGCGGCAACCGAACTCCTCGTCTGCCGCATACCGCGTTCTGTCGCACACCGCGGTGGGCTTCCCGCTAGACGATGTCCTCCGGCGGGGGCAGCAGTGGATACGGCCGGGTCGAGTTCTGGTGCTCGATCCGCGCCCGGCATTCCGGGCACAACATGGACATGTAGCCAGATCCGACCGGCCGTTCTCTACAGATCTCGCACATCTTCGGTTCGTCTGCCACCGGCAGATTCTAACCAAGCGGTCGGTTATCATTCGCACATGGGTTCGAGTAGCCAGCGGCGTGTCTGGTACCTGCACCCGGACGGGCATGCGATCGAGTCCGACGAGCTCATCGAAAGGGTGGGTTAAACCGCCGCCGATCTTCTGCCCGGCAGGCCACGTCCTTAACGCGCGCGGCAAGACGGTGGGCTGGACCGCATGCCGGACCGGTCCGGGCCCAGCCTGCGACGGTCACCTTCTCCACATCTGCGGGATCTGCCGGGGCTGCGTGTTCCAGCCGGCACTCGGGCCTGGATGCAACCCGGTTGCCCTCGACAGTCGGGCGGCGCTACATGGCGAGTGACCATCTCTTGCTGCGGTCCTCGACGTACTCGCAGATATCGAGCCGACCGAGGTTTTCGACGGGCGCGAGGTGCTGCGCTCGGTCCGGCCGGTGGTCGACCCGGCGCCGGGTCTGGACGAGGTCGACGAGGTGCTCGGGCTGCTCGCCCTGCCGATGCTCGGCGGCGTGGTCGCGGTCCGACCGGGAACATACCGGCGGGGCGCGGCTGGCGAGATCGTGCTCGATCGCCTGCGCCGACTTGCCGACGTCGTCCGTCAGGTTGGCGATGAGGTCGACGACCGCTACTGACCCTCGGCGTTGCGGCGTTCGGCCGCGGCCAGAATGAGCGCGCGTGCAGCGCTGCCAGTAACCGAGAGCTCGGCGAGCATGTCGAATGTCCTTCCGTACACCGCGATCTCGCGCGGCTGGGTGATCGTCAGCTCGGCCGTTATGGTCTCGACGGTGGTCATGCGATCGTCGAACATGACGAAATTCGTTGTCTGCTGCGGAATCTCAGCGACGGCCGGGACGATTCCGACAATGACCCGAGGAAGTCCGATCGCGACGAGCAGGCGGTCGAGCTGCCCGATCATCACGGAGTCATCGCCGACGGTAGTCAGCAGGGTCTGCTCGGCCAGCACGATATGGAACCGCCGGTCGCCGCGATAGAGGAACTGCTGACGTTCCATGCGTTTCGCGACGCCGGCGTCTATGTCGTCGGTCAATCCGTGCCGGGCGACGGACCGTTCCAGGATCCCGCGCGCATATTCGGGTGTCTGCAAAATGCCTGGTATCAGCACATTCTGATAGATGCGGGTGAGTTTGGTTCGTTCGGCGAGCCGGACCAGTACGTCTTGACTGCGCCCGGTGCCGCCGCTGAGCAGGCGCCGCATTTCCATGTATGCGGCGTCGATGTTGTGCAGCGTGGCGAGCAGATCGTCGAGCTGAGCCTCGGCGTGGGCGTGCGTGCAGTAGGCGCGCACGTCGGCGTCCGAGACGCGCAGCTTGCCGTATTCGAGCTTGGATACTTTGGACTCGTGCCAGCCTGCCAGTGTGGCGAGCTGACGCCCGGAAAGCTGTGCCCTGCGCCTGATTTCACGCAAGCGCTGGCCGAGGGCTTCCCGAGCGTCCTGGGCGGCGTTCGTCACCTGGCGACGGTGCCGGCGTATTCGGCGTACGGCGTCGCGATGGACCAGAGCCGGTCTCGCACGCCGCGGCAGTACTCGGCGATCCGCGGATCGCCGGTAACCGCCATTCCGGCGGGCCGGCCGTCGTCGTCGACGAGGTTGTACGCGACGAGCTCGCCGTCGAACAGCCACCAGTCATCCGGCGGGACGTCTCCGGCGAGGTGCCGCGGGACATACCGGATGTCTTCGCCAGCGGCGACGTTGCTGCCGGTGATCGACAGCAACCAGCGCTGATAGTCCGAGTGCGGGGCGCTCACGACTCGCACCCTTCGAACTGCGACCCCGCGGGCGGTCGTCTCCCGCATGAACTGCGTCCACGGTCGCCGGTCATAGTCGGTTGTGTCGGGCTCGCCCGCGAGGAACCGCCTCAGCCCTTCGGATTCCGATGCGACTGCATACGAGTCGCGCACCTCGAGGTGGAACGCCTCGCGTTGCGCCTCGCGGAACAGATCATCACCGGCGGGTCCGGGGACTATCAGCACCGTAGAACGTCCTCTCTCGCTTCGGTACCTCGACCGCGGTCTCGTCGGTCGCCAAGGTGAGTTGGCCGATCGTCTCGGCGTCGGTGATCGGCTGGCCAGAGACCGCGAACGTGCCGCGCCCAGTGTCGGTCATGGTCGCACCGATGAACGTATCCGGATCCGCGAAACCTGGCAGTAGATGCGGGATTTCGACGGTGTCAGGCCGGTCGGTCTTCCAGCCCTGGACGAGGAAACTGTCCCGGTCGGTGGCGTACAGGGACGGGCAGTCTCGATCTCCGGATCCGCCCTTGCCAAGGAATGTCAGCCGCATGATTCGGCTCCCTCAGTTGTGGAATGCGCGGTGTTCCCACGCATTTCCATCATCGGCCCGCGTGCAAGAACTTGGTTGGTGTTTGGGTATTTCTTCCAAGTTCTTGCACACTCCTCGCTGCTGACCGCGCTCGATTCCTACCGTCCAGGTAGGCACTCGGGGCCGGTGATCGTCGTCCCGGCCCCGAGTCGCCCCAAACGACGACGAGACGACGACAAGGGGCGGACCGTGACCGACGCGCCGGAACCAGACGACTACCCGGACCCACTAGCGGAAGCGCTCGAAATGGCAAGGAGCCTCGCGCAACCGGACAAGGCCGTGATCTACATCTTCCGTCCACTGCTGACCACGAAGGCGGATCTGGACTGGGCGGAGTTCTACGCCCGGCAGAGAGCCCACGCGTTGGGCCTACGGGTTGCATGGGTGCTCACGGTGGACAATTCGCACCAGGACCGAATGGGGATGCTGTACCGGCTGCTCCGCCAAATCGATTGCGCTGTGGTGATCACTCCCAGCATGGCGCATGTGGGCGGAAACCCGCGGCGCGTAACGGCTTTCGCGGACCTCCAGACCGTGGACCCGGCCGAGTGCCACCACTGGCGAACCAAGGTATTCGCCACCGACTTGGCCGAGGCGCTGGCGCTCGAGCCCGTAGACCATTCCGATGCTCGAGAGCCGAGAGAGGGGGTGAAGCGATAGACGACTGAGAGCACTTCGCACGAAGGCCCGGCCCCCGATTGCAACCGTGCCCAGGGCCTTCCGGAGCCCCCAGCCATAGGAGAAGGCTGGGGGCTCTCGCTTGTGCGCTGACAATGCGTGCCTGAATGGTCTGTATCCATAGCCCGCAAGCTGTCGTTAGCTGTACTCCCGCGCCACACTCACCGAGGGGACAATATGAGAGCCACTGTCGCACTTCCGTTCACATTTTCCGCCCTGCTGCTCGCCGGTTGCGGGACTGCCGACGATAAGCCTCATGCCGCACCCAGCTCGCCGCCGGCCAGCACGACGACCGCGGCCGCGTCGGTCGCGCCGAGCGCCGAGCCGGCCGCCTGCTACCCGTCGTCGCCCGCGAACGATCCGGAACTGAACGCGTTCCTGGAAGGGCTCCAGTTGCCTGCTGGCGTGCAGGCGGTAACCGGGCGCGTCAGCACGCAGAGCGACAAGCCAGGGCTCGTCGGCGTCGCTATCGACCTGTGCGTCCCGACGTCCAGGAATTCCGATGCGCTGCGGCCGATCGCGACCGATATCGCGAAGGCACTCAAGGGGACCGACCTCGGCGGCCGGACGTTCGCGCTGTACGTCGCGGACATGGATCCGGCCTACAAGACGGAAGCGAAAATCAAGGATCCGGACTACAAATTGCACCTGTGGAACGGCAAACCCTCGGCGAAAGCTGAGCTGTCGACATGGCAGGTTGTCACGGGCTGAAACGCCGAAAAATGCGCCCCGGCACGGGCGAATTCAAGGAGTCGACGCAACGTTGACTGTTAGGCGGCCAGTAGATCACGAAGGCGCTCGGCTGGGGTATCCCAGTCGAGCGTTTTTCGTGGGCGGTCGTTGAGCTGCTGGGCGACGTGCTCGAGGTCTTCGGGGCTGTAGGCGTTCAGATCGGTGCCCTTGGGGAAGTATTGGCGTAGAAGGCCGTTGGTGTTTTCGTTGGAGCCGCGCTGCCAGGGACTGGCCGGGTCGCAGAAGTAGACGGGCATGCCGGTGGCCATGCTGAACTGCTTGTGTCGCGCCATTTCGGAGCCCTGGTCCCAGGTCAGCGACCCGCGCAGGTGGGCGGGCAGGGTCGAGATCGTGGCGATGAGCCCGTCGCGGACGGCTTCGGCGTGGTGCCCGAGAGGCAGGTGGACCAGCATCGTGTAGCGGGTCGAGCGTTCGACCAGGGTGCCGATCGCCGACTGGTGTCCCTTGCCGATGATGAGGTCGCCCTCCCAATGCCCCGGGACAGCGCGGTCGGCGACCTCGGCCGGCCGGTCGCTGATCATGATCATGGTGTCGACGAAGCGCTGGTTGCGGCGATCCGAGCGGCGTCGCGGGGCGCGATAGGCGCGCCCGGAGCGCAACGCTTGCGCGACCTCGCGCCGCAGACCGCCGCGGGCCTGCAAATACAAAGCCTGATAGATCGTCTCGTGGCTCACCCGCATACTTTCGTCGTCGGGAAAGTCCTTGCGCAGCCGATTGGCGATCTGTTCCGGCGAGCGCCGCCGGGCCAGCCCTCCCACCACTTCGGCGCGCAGGGCGTGGTGGATCACCAGTTTCGCGTGTTTCGGGCGCCGACGGGTGCGGGCCGCGGTTTGATTGGCCCGGTAGGGCAGATAGCTGCCCTCGACGCTGTGTGCTCTGACCTCGCGCGACACGGTCGATGTGCTTGCCGATCCGTGCGGCGATCACGGTCAGCGAGTGACCGGCGAGCAGGCCGTCGGCGATGTCGATTCGATTCTGCAGCGACAGATAGCGCTCACCGGCTGCCGCCGGTCCGGTGTAGCGAACTCGCCGGCCATCGTCTTCGATCTTGCTCACGGCAGTTTTGTAGCGGTGTTTGTTCTTGTAGTCCACCACGGTGCCGTCCGGGCGGATCCGGGTGTTGCCCGTGTGGCGAATCCCTGCCCGCCAGTCCTTGCCGGTGCGTTCGTTGATCCCGACCTCGGCCGAGGCCCGGACGTTCGACCAGCCCTGCCCGATCAGCTCCAGGTATCGTTTCTTGGCCTCGACCTTCCCGCGGGGCGATCCCGGCTGGAACATGCCCTCGGCCAACAGAATCCGGCGAGCCACCGAGAACGGCACGTTCGCCGCCTTCGCGGCCTGATTCACCGAACCCGTCGCCTCGAACACCGACTTGATCAGCACCGGGTTCACAGGCCGTGGCGATCTGCGGCGTCCGCCCCCGGACCGGCCCAGCTTCCGAAGGATCGCATACCCGCGTCCCCGCGAAAGACCCAGCGACTTCGAGGCTTCGGTCACCGTGGCACCAGCATCGACCAAAGCCATCAACCGATTGCCGAACTCGGCAACATCCCCAGAAAGCGACACGGCCGCCGCAACCTCCCACTAGGAGTGTTGCGACGACCGCTAGAACCCGCGACGGGTTCGTTTGCCGGGGTGCGTTCTTGTTGGTCGTGTCAGAAGTCCTTGCCGGTCCACGAGTCGATCCCATAGGCGCGCGTGGGGCTGCCGATCGTGTCTTTCGACGAGCCAATGATCCCGAAATAGCGGGGTCGCCGAGTTCACCGGCACTACACCGCCGGTGTCGTTCCAGGTATCCGCGGCCGTCGCGCTGTCGTGGAGACGACAACGACGACCTCGCCGCGTAACCCACCCGGCCGCATCACGCCTGACAGCCTGGCTCCGGAAAGCCTGTGGCCGGCTCTCGATGTGTCAGGGAAATCGACGCTGGTGACCGCTCAATCCGGCGAATGTTCCTCTGTTGGTTGGTCTTTCGAGTTGAGCATTTCGGCGAGAGGGTGCGGCCGAGGTTCGGGGATCGGCGGGCCTTGCGTGGCTGCGGGCTCGGGGTCACTGCCGACACCAACAGTCCTCGGTTGTTGTCGCGGCTCGGGTTTCAAACGAGTCAGCGTCGCGGGAGACTGCTCGACAGCCGTCGTAGTTGCCTCTGCCGGATCGAATGCCTTGTGCTGCGGTGACATTGGATCTTCGTCCTTGGCTGGGCTGTTGTCACCTTTCCGGAAGACGGCAAGGAGTTCGCGGGCCCGCTTGATCGGGATTTCGAGCAGGTCGGCGACTTCGGCGTCGGTGCCGACGTGCGCGCGAACCACAGTCGCGGCAGCTGCTTGATCCCGTTCGAGGGAGTCGATCTCGACTGCCGCGCGGGTACGGGCGTCGTCGATCTGCTGTTGCAGCGCGGCGACCTCTTTATCTCGGCGCTGCACGGTGACCTCGATGGCATTCCAGGCGGTGATGAAGTCGGTTTCCGCGCCGGTGAGGGTTTTCTCCTTCGCTTTGGCACTGGCTCGCCGCTGCTGGCTTCGCTGGCGCGAGCGCTCCAGACGCGCAACGAGTTCGGGTGATTGGCGGCTGGTCCGTGGTGAGAGTGCACGGTCGGAATCCATGACGGATCGCTCCTGGGTGATGTCGACGACACCGCCCGTTCCTCGCAGATTTCACGATACCCGCCTCGCGGATTCACATCGGCCTCGCCGTCACCGGCGCAACCACAGCGCGTGACGCGTGAGTTCGCGTTCGCGGCCGCCCAACTCGGCGGCCATGTACCTGTGTACCGCTCACGCTGCTGCTCTGCGTCCTTCGTTTTTCGACCTTCTGATGCGTCCACCCATTGCGAAAGGAGCTGAATTCTGTGGCGATCCCGATCACAGATCCCGGTGAACTGATTGCGGCGATTCCAGCATTGTTGGGGATCGTCCCACACCGGTCTGTCGCCTTCGCGGTGATGACCGCGATGCCGGACCGCGCCGACGCGCAGGAAATCTGGTGTGTTGCCCGCGCCGATCTTCCCCCGCCCGGCAAGCCGGAGGGATATCTGGTTATCGCGGACCAGATCGCGCGGATCTGCCTGGACCCACGCGTCGCGGGATTGGTCGCGGTATTCATCGGCGAACGATCCACCCCTGCGACGACCGCGAGCGACAGGGAATTCGGGGTGTTCGTGGAGCATCTGCGGAGGCGGTTCTCCGAGCGCGGCATCGAGGTCGGCGGGTTGATGGTGCCCGAACTCGTGCCCGGTGCGCGATGGCGCAGCGTGTTCAATCCCGACTGGTCCGGGACACTTCCGGACCCCGCCAGCTCACCGGTAGCCGAACACAACGCTCTTCGAGGACGGCCGGTGCTCAAGGATGACGAGCTCACACAGCTCGTGCGCGTGGACCCTGTTCTGCGTGAGCGGGTCAGCGCCGCGATGGGTGAGGCCGGCGTCGATGCGGCCCGCCGCCTGGGGCGCGCCATCCGGATCGGCAACCCGGACGCCTATTCCCGCATAGCGCTGTGGCAGGTCGTGCACACGATCAAGGACTCCGCCGACCGGACACCGCCCGCGGAAACTCTCGCGCATGTCGCTGTCGCCCTACGCGACAACGAGGTTCGCGACGCCGCGTTCGCCATCGCGATCGGTGTCCACAAGACGGCCGCGGAACGGCTGTGGTCGACCATGATTCGGGCACTGCCCGATCCCGACCGCGCCCAGGCTGCCGCCTTGCTAGCCTACAGCGCATACCTGCGCGGCGATGGGATTCTCGCCGGCGCGGCGCTCACTGTCGCCCTCGAATCCGACTCCGACCACCATATGGCGCGCCTTCTCGATGTCGCGCTCACTCACGTGGTTGCACCGGACCGGATCGCCCGTATCGCCAGAGCAGGGATCTCGATCGCCGAACGCCTACGCATCGACCTCGGCGTCAGTAACGACGACAGGCAGGTACACCAGTGACCACACCCGATCATCGACTCCTCGCCTGGGCCTTGCTGTCTCGGGCAGCGCTGACCACACCGGACCTGGTTCGTGATCTCCTGCGCGAACATGACGTACTTGAGGCCGCCGACCACGTCACTTCCCTTGTTCGCATATTCCCGACCAAGCCGAGCCTGCATGCCTAGGCCGAACACGACCTGGCGCGCATCGATCGTGTCGAGGGCCGACTGCTCACCCGCGACGAGCCCGAATGGCCGACCGCACTATCCGATCTCGACCGCATCGGCGCGTTCAGCCCGATCGCCATGTGGCTGCACGGATCCGGGGACCTGTCCACGCTCACCACACGCGCGATCGCTGTCGTCGGGGCAGGCGCATCCACCCAGTACGGGAATCGTGTCGCCGACCGCCTCGCTGGTGATCTCGCCGCCCGTGGCTGGACGATCGTCAGCGGCGGTGCGTTCGGCATCGATGCCGCCGCACACACTGCCGCCCTCGATCAGCACGGCACCACCATCGCCGTGCTGCCCTGCGGACTGCACCGTCTATTCCCGCAAGGCAACGCCGACCTGCTCGCCCGCATCAAGTCCACGGGTCTGCTGATCAGCGAATACCCACCAGGAGTGGACCGACGCGCGAGCGGTTCGTCGCCAGGAATCGGATTGTCGCCGCGCTGGCCGCGGGTGTTGTGGCGTGTGAAGCCGGGATCCGGTCAGGCACAGCGAACTCCGTGCGGTGGGGCAACGAACTCGCCTGCCCGGTCGCGGCGGTGCCGGGACCGATCGACTCCCCGGCATCAACTGGTTGTCACGAGTTCATCCGCGACGGTCGCGCTCATCTGGTGACCTCCGCCGACCACGTCCTCGACCTGCTCAACAGCTGACCACGGCCGCCCCCGTCGACGTCACAGGCCAAGTGTCGCGATTGACCGCACCGCTACAGCGGTGCTCGAGCTCCGCAGCGATCTGGGTACGCGCGCGGCTGCTGACTGTCGTCCGTTCTGAATCCACCATCACCTACCGGAGGTTGTTCATGGCATCCAAATCTGTTCCTGTCAGCCAGGTTTCGCGCAGCGACTACGACCGTCTGGTCCATCGAGGTCAGGCAGGACCGGTTCCGGTGATCGAGTCCACCCCGGTTCTGGACCGGTGGCGGGCCGATCACCCGGACTGGAGGGGCCGGTATTGGACCTATGTCCTCGACGACCGCGGTGTGTTGCGTCTGCGGCCGCTCAATGTCGCTCGCGCCGAACGCCGCGCGACCGCCGCCTGACCCTTCGCATCGATCCTCACCCGCACGGGCCGCTCGCGTCGACATCGCGTCGATGTGGGCGGCCCTTGCACCCGCTACCGCCAGGAGGTTTCCCTCTTATGGACTCCGCTTCCATGTCTACCGCCACCGCGGTTCTGGACCCAGATACGACACCCACCCACGCGCCCGCACCCACTGATCTCGTTCCGCCCGAGGCTCCGGACTTCCCAGAGCCCGACACCGAACTCGACACCACGGAACTGCCCGCGGTCGAGGCCCTGTGGGTGCGTCCGGATCAGTTGGTGATCGCCGAGAACGTCCGCAAGACCTTCGACCTCGCCGAATTCACCGAGTTGCGGGACTCGATCACCGAATTCGGTGTGCAGACACCGATTCGGGTCCATCGTCGAGACAAGGACACGTTCTGGGTGCTCGAGGGCCAGCTCCGGACGCTCATCGCCGCAGAGGTCGGGACCCGGTTCGTTCCGGTATGGGTGATCGAACCCGACACCGGCGTCGACGAGAACGAGCGGCGGATCGCCACCACGTTGATGCAGATGAACACCAACGATCGTCGTGTGGCCATGGTCGA
Organism: Nocardia sp. NPDC059154; assembly: GCF_042755705.1. Taxonomy (NCBI): domain Bacteria; kingdom Bacillati; phylum Actinomycetota; class Actinomycetes; order Mycobacteriales; family Nocardiaceae; genus Nocardia; species Nocardia sp. NPDC059154. Next base: position 15,120 of record NZ_JBHZCS010000032.1, on the reverse strand, counting down.
GGTCGACCGCGCTGACGGCATCGCGTTGATGCTTGATCTCGGCGCGTCGGTGACCCGCATCGCGAAAGGGTTGCAGCGCAAGCGATCCGAGGTCAAGCAGATCGCCGCGATCGCGCCCTCGCCCACCGCACGCGGTTTGGTCGATGCCAACACCTACAGCCTCGATCAGTTGGCCGTCATCGGCGAATACGAATCTCTCGGCGACACCGACGCGGTCGAACGCCTGCTGGCCGTGCCGCGTTCGCGCTTCGGATACCTTGCCACCCGGATCGCCGCCGACCGCCACGAAACCCGCGCCCGACTGGAAGCCGCCGCACTCTACGCCGGACTGGGTTTCGGTGTGCTCACCGAGGAACCCGACACCAGTGGCGACGAGCCCGCGTTCCACCCGGCAGAGTTGCTCGAGACCAGCGATGGTGAGCCAGTCACCGAAACATTGATCGCGGCCGATGCCCCGCGGTGGGTCGTCTACATCGACATCGAGGAAAACGGGCAACTCATCGACACCACCACCAGGGAGATCGTCGATCCCGACACCGTGGACTGGGACACCACCGACAACCACGCGGCCGACCCCGGCCAGGGATTGCGGCATGCCAGCACCGTGGAGTACCGCGACCAGTGGGTTCCGGCGTACTACCTGCCCTCGGATCAGCTACCGGATTCGGGATTCACCGTTCGCCCACCCGCTCCCGGCCGTACCGGTGACCGCGCCGAAGCAGTCCGGCTGACCGCGGAGCAGGTGACCGCCGAGCGGGAGCAGGCACGCCGGGAGCGGCGGATCGTCCGGGAACTGAACAAGCGCGGCGCAGCGGCAAAACAGCGCCGCGAGGAATTCCTGACACGGCTGCTGGCCCGCCGCACGCCTCCCGCTCAGGCCGCCGGGTTCGTCGCCGAGGCGCTGGCGCATGACCCGGATCTGTTGTCCGCGTTCCACGGGCCCCGCACCACCTTGAGCCTGCTGGGGATCTCGGGGTTCACCAGTGAGTTGGTTGCCTCGATCCAGTCCGCGACCGCGAGCCGGGCGTGGGTGATCGTGCTGGCCATGGTCCTCGGCGCGTTCGAATCGCGGACCGGCAAGGATGCCTGGCGTTTCCGCGACCGCGGCATTCAGCGGTATCTGCGGTTCCTCGCCGCCGTCGGTGAAGCCATGGAGTTCGAACTGGTCGATGTCGAGCAGGCCGCCGCCGGGCTTGTCGACTTCCACGACATCGAGATCGACGCCGCAGCGTAATCGCCGAACAGCTGATGCGGCGGAATCTACTACCGATCAATGACTTTCAGGAAGGAGAGTCCCCTTGGCGCTCGACACGACACTGACGGTGATCGGGAATCTGACCGGAGACCCGGAACTGCGATTCACCCCGGCCGGCGATGCGGTCACCAATTTCACCGTGGCTTCCACGCCCCGCTACTTCGACCGGAAAACCGGCGAATGGCGCGACGGCGAAGCACTGTTCCTGCGTTGCGGACTCTGGCGGCAAGCCGCGGAAAACGTTGCCGAAAGCCTCACCCGGGGCGCACGTGTGATCGTCTCAGGTCGGCTCAAACAGCGCAGCTTCCAAACCTCCGAGGGTGAGAAACGCACCGTCGTCGAACTCGACGTGGACGAGGTCGGCCCCTCGCTACGATATGCGACCGCCACGGTGAAACGCAACCAGGCAGCCGGTCGGACCACCGCCGAGTCGCGCACACCCGCAGGAAACGGGTTCGGGCAAGCCGGTTCCGTCGATGATCCCTGGCAGGCAACAGCCTTGGCCACCGTTGGGGCCGCCGCTTTCGACGACGACCCAGGATTCTAGCCTTCCAGCTTCACCGTCACTGCGGCACGAGCCGCAGTCCCGTTCGGTGGAAGTAGTAGTGGTGGTAAGTGGCCTGCTGGCCTGTCCGACCAGCCATCTCGAGGGCTACCAGAGCCAGGCCAGCCACACCGGCAGGTCCGCGCCCGGCGCAATCGAATTCCCGCGCGCCCAGCCTTCCCCCCGATCTTCCGTCACGGGGGTCAGCGCACGGGAATTCGCTTCCGCACGCCCGCCGCGTCCCCGCCCGGCGCGTCGGACCCGTCCCCGGTTGATCGCCCTCGGCTGGTCGCACAGGCCAGCCGGTCACCCGCGTCGTGTCGTCGCCGCACGTGACCGCCCCGTGAATCCATCACCCAGACAAGGGACTTCCCATGACCGAATCCACCGCGTTCCTCGACGCCATCGCCACCCTCGATTACACCTTCACCCACGACCGCCGCGCCGCCCGCCGAGGCTTCACCGACGCACTCGACCTGGCCACACCCGCGGACCATGCATTCCTCGACGGCCTTATCGACACCTTCACCCTCTACCCGTTCCACACCGCGCTGAAAAGGCTCGCCGCGCAGTACGATCACGAGCCGCACAATCGCCAGCGACTGGCCAAACTCGTTCCCGACACCGATCCCGGGCTCTATATCCGTGATCGCGCCGACCGGCTCGCGCTCATCGAGCAACGCGCCAAACAGAACAACACGACCGTCGACGACGAGTACTTCCCCCTGCACACCGACTTGGTCACCGCGGAACTTCCGCCCCTGCCGATGCGGCAATGGCGCAATCCCCCCGCCCGCACCTACCTCGCACCCCGCAAGGACACCGACAAGTCCCGCAACACCTCCGCCAAGATGCTCAAGCGAATCCAGCAGCGCACCAAGCGCCGCCCAGCCGAACATGAGCCCAAACTTGTTACCGAGTACGCGGCCGAGACCCTCTACACCGACACCATGGCCGCCGACATCGCCACCGCCCAAGCCGCCGAAACCCGCGCGGTCGAACGCGGCCTGATGAAACCGCCCTCCACCCCATCGACTACCACGCGCGCCGTCGGTGCCGCACAACCGGTTCCGGCCGCCGACGCCCGCGCACAATGGGACTTCACCTACGTCGCCTATGTCGCCGAACAGCATCAGCACGCACGCGCGCTCGCCGGGAAACGACCCGTCAGCGACAACAGCGCGGTCACCGCCTCCATCCGTCGCACCACCCTCTACGGCTACGGTGACCGACGCTCAGCAATTCCGTTCCAGGGCAACGGCCTCGACTACGACCAGGAAGCCTTGACCATCGTGCTCGGGTGGCGGTGCGTGTCGTGTTTCGTCGAACGCGCCGAAACCGACCGCCGCATCCTCCACGCCCGCAACGGACAACTGCGCAGCGACGACGGCCTGTGCGACTACTGCCGCGACGACCAGCGTCCCGGCCTCCCGCCCCTTCCTGCCGGGTTCAACGCCCGCGACCTCGCCACCGCCTACTGCCGGTTTTTCGCCGCAACATACCCGGCCGCCGCGCGCCCCCTACTGACCGAGGTCCGCAACCGTGCACCACGGTGGCTGTCCGGCCTCATCGACGAATTCCTCACCACCTCCTGCCTTCCCGCAGCCACTACCGCAGCGCACCAGCCGGAGCCCGCGACTCCGACCGCCAGGCCGACACGGCAACGCGGTCCCGTGCACGGTGCCGGGCAGCACACCGGCCGCTGTGACGCCTGTACACGCATCACCGTCATCGCCGACGACAGCATCTGCAGTTCCTGCCGTGTCTGGCTGGGCCTCGAGGTTCCGACACCACGTCACCGCGCCGCCTGAGCAACCGGATCGGTCCCGCGTGTCCGATCCGACGCGCGGGACCGCTCGCACTGCCCAGCCGCAACCGACGAAAGGCCACCCAATGCGCGAGCCGTCCAACCAAGGCGAGCCTGACCGTGAGATCGACCTCTCGGTCCAGATCACATGTCGCCGCTGTTGCGACACACGGATATTCCCAGTCAATCCGGCCGACTTCGCTGGCTGGGCCCGCCGCATACCCGTCCAGGATGCGTTCCCTCACCTGTCCGAGCGCGAGCGCGAGTACATCAAGTCACGAATCTGCCTGGACTGCTGGACCAACGAACTCGGCGCTCATCCGCCCCGCACCTAGCACGCCTTCATGCACTCCGGTCCGTCGTGGTGATCACTCCTGCGGCGGACCGGCAACCACCGCCAACCATCCAACGAAGGAAACTCGATGCCCACCGCATTCGCGATCCTGCGGTACACCGCCATCTACATTCTCGTCTTCGTCGCGTTCTACCTCGCCACGTACGTGATGCTTCGCGTCCGGCCGATCGACCTGAACCCGTCGATCCAGATCACCTGCCCCTCCAGCGATCCCGCCGTCCGTCCGGCCTAGCGGCCGGCCCCCCCAGCCGGCCATCAGCATCGACAGGTAACCGAACCATCGGCTACCTGTCGATGCTGCAACACCTCTCACCCCACCCAATCCTCCATCCACATCCAACGCATCACATTCGCACCTCCACTCCGCCTTCACATCTCACCTTGCCCACACTCCCCCATTCCTTTCTTTCCCCTATTCGCGCGAGCAGACCTCTTGCATATCGGAATACAATTCGATAACGACCAGCCGAAATCGCCAAACTGGTAAATTCCTTACCAGACTGGACTATAGCAATGCGCGGTCATTCAGGGTTTCGATGAATGTGTGACAGCGACGCTGCACAAGGTGTTGGCCGGCAACGGCTATTTGTATTACCTGCGGCAGGTCGCCGCTGACGATTCCACCGACCGCGGTCCCGGGACGCTCGCCGATTACTACTCGGCGCGAGGTGAATCACCTGGTCGGTGGCATGGTAGCGGTCTGTCCGCGCTGGGATTGGCCGCCGGGAACGTGGTCACGGAAGTGCAGATGAAGAGCCTGTTCGGTGAAGGTCGCCATCCGAACGCCGACGCCATCGAGACCGAGGTCATCGACCGCGAGATCGCCGCCGGCGCCAAGCCCAAAAACGCGCTGCGCGCAGCGAGCAAGGCCACCCGTCTGGGGCGTCCGTTTCGGGTGTACAACGGCGACAACGAGTTCCGAGAACGCTGCGGGACCGCGTTCGCTGAACACAATGCCGCACAAGGTCTCCCACGGTCGGCAGCTGTTCCCGACGACACCCGTGCCCGAATCCGCAGCCGTGTCGCCACCACGATGTTCACCGAAACGATCGGACGGGCACCCCTGGATGCACGGGAGTTGTCGGGATGGGTTGCCCGCAACTCGCGCCCGCACTCGGCGGCGGTCGCGGGATTCGACATCACCTTCAGCCCGGTCAAGAGCGTATCCGCCTTGTGGGCGATCGCCCCGAAAGCGGTCTCGAACACCATCGCCGCCGCGCACGACAAGGCCATCGACGACGCCGTGGCCTGGCTGGAACAGCACGCGATCTTCTCGCGGCTCGGAGCCAATGGGGTGCGGCAGGTCGATGTCGAAGGGATCATCGCCGCGCGGTTCGTTCACCGCGAATCACGGTGCGGAGACCCTGATTTGCACACACACCTGTTGATCGCCAACCGGGTGCGCACCCTCGATGGCCGCTGGCTGACCCTCGACGCCGCGGTGATCTACCGGCTGATGGTCACCGTCAGCGAGATCTACAACACCCGCTTGGAACACCACCTCGAATACGACCTCGCACTGTCGTTCAGCGAGCGGCCCGGCACCGACCCGTCGAAACGGCCCATCCGCGAAATCGACGGTGTACCACTGGTGTTGATCGAATACTGGTCACGGCGCGATGCCGCGATCACCGCCCGCCTCGGCGTACTCGCGGCCAGGTTCGATCGTGAGGTCGGGCGCGAACCGATGCCGAAGGAAATGTTCGCCCTCACCGAGCGCGCCACCCTCGAGACCCGACCGGCCCGGCATCGGTCGCGCTCCTGGACCGAACAGCGCGCCTACTGGCGCCGACAAGCCGAAACGGTTCTCGGCTCACCGGAACTGCTGTCGAACACCGTGTCCGCCGTCCTGTCTCACAAGCCCGCACCACGCCGTGGTCTCACGTCCACAGAGATTGCGGATATCGGGCGTCGCGTTGTGGCGACGGTGTCCACGGAGCGGTCGAGCTGGCAGTGGCACCATGTCCGGGCCGAAGCCGAGCGACAACTGCGCGGACTACTGAACAGAGATCAATGGGCCACCACGGTCGAAGCCGTGGTAGCCGAGGCACTCTCACCTGTGCACGTGGTCGCTCGAGGCGATCCGGACATCACCGCCGAGCCCGTCCTCGCCGAAATTCCCCCGATATACCAGCGCGCCGATCACACCAGCGTCTACACCAGCGCCGTCACCCAGACCTACACCACCATCCACCGGCTGGGCACCACCCAGCGGTTGATCGAGCTGTCGCTGCGCATCGGCGCCCACACCCTCACCGACCGCGACGTCGACACCGCGATCCGCGCCTACCACCGCGACCCCGCCAACACTGGGCGTCGGCTCAACGCCGGACAGGTCGCGGTCATCACCGATTTCGCCCGCTCCCCCTGGTTCATCACCACCACCAACGCACCCGCCGGCGCCGGGAAAACGACCGCCATGCGCGTGCTCGCCGACGCCTGGCGCACCGACGGCGGCACCATACTCGGCCTAGCGCCCACCGCCGCCGCGGCCGCGGTACTCGGCGAAGCGATCCACGCACGCACCGAAACCGTCGACAAACTCCTCGACATACTCCGCAAACACTCCCCCACCACCATGCACTCGGCCGACGATCGACCGTTTCCGCCGTCGCTGCCGCAGTGGGCGCTCGATATCGACGCACACACGTTGGTCATCATCGACGAGCACGTCCGCCTCGGAGACGACAAACGGCTACAGCTGTTCGAATTCCTTCTCACCCGCCAGGCAGCAGTGAGGTGTGTCGGCGATAACCATCAGCTGCCCGCTATCGAAGCCGGTGGCTCCGCGGCCGACACCGCCGACGCCGCCCGCGCCTCGACCATGACCCACGTCGTGCGCTTCGCCTCCAGCATCGAAGCCTCCGCGAGTCTCGCACTGCGCGAAGGAGATCCGAGCGCCCTCGGGTTCTACCTCGACCACCAGCGAGTTCGGTCGGGATCACCGGCCGCAGTGCGCGAACAGACGTATGCGGGATGGATCGCCGACCATCTGGCCGACCGTGACACCGTCATGCTCGCCGCCACCAACGACATCGTCACCGGACTCAACGACCAAGCCCGCGCCGACCGACTCGCCCGCAGCGACACCACCATCGGTGTAGAAGCCGAACTGGCGGACGGACTGCACGCATCGATCGGTGACATCGTGAGCACCCGCCGCAACGATCCCAGACTGCGCCTGGGCCAACAAGACTGGGTACGCAACGGCTACCGCTGGACCGTCACCGCCGCCCACCCAAACGGAGCACTCACCGTCACCCACCTACGCACCGGCCACCGCACCGGCGAAACCACTATGCTCCCCGCCGAATACGTGCACGAACATGTCCGGCTCGGATACGCGATGACCATCGACTCCGCCCAAGGAATCACTGCCGACACCTGCCACGTCGTGATCACCGGCAGCGAATCCCGCAACCAGCTCTACGTCGCGCTCACCCGCGGCGCCACCACCAACACCGCCTACGTCACCACCGCGATCGACGGCAGCGAAGCCTCCTTCTGGACCGAACCCGGCCTATTCCCCCGCACCGCCGTCGAAGTCCTGCAACGAATCCTCGCCCGCGACACCACCAACCAATCCGCGCACACCGAGCTGCGCGACGCACTCGACCCACACCAGCGCCTCGGTCACGCTATCGATGCCTACCACGACGCACTCGCGCTCGCCGCCGAACACGCACTCGGTCCCGAAGAACTCACCGCGCTCGACACCCACGCCGAACAGATATGGTCCAGGCTCACCGACGCACCCGCCTACCCCGCACTACGCGAAATCCTGTCGATCATCGCCCTGTCCGGCCGCGATCCCCGTCAAGCACTCGCCTCCGCCTTGGCCGCGCGTGAACTCACCACAGCTGACGACCCTGCCGCCGTCTTGCACTGGCGCCTCGACACCCCGCACTACTCTCCAAACCACACTCCACCGCTGCCCTGGGTGCGGGGGCTGCCAAAGAATCTGCCCGAGGGCCTGGTCTCCGATCATCTCCGTGCCCGCGCACGGCTGATCACCCAGCTCGCCGAGCAGATTCGCGCCGAAACCCGCACCTGGACCGCCTCTACCGCCCCTGTATGGGCGGCACCGCTGCTCGGCAACGACGCCCTGCTCAGCGACCTCGCTGTCTGGAGAGCCGGCCGCCACACCATCGACACCGACCTACGGCCCACAGGCCCACCAGGATTCACCGTCCGCGAACGCGACCATCAACGGCTGCTGGACGTGCGTGTCACCGACGTGCTCGGCGATCTCCACACCGCGATCACCACCTGGTCTCCCTTGGCCAAACGCCTCGACGCCCGCGTCCTCGACGACCCCTGGTGGCCGCAGCTGGCCGAGCGACTCGATGCCGCTGCCCGCGCCGGCCTCGACATCGACACCCTGCTCACCCGCGCCGCCCGGCGGCGTCCCCTGCCTGACGAGATGCCTGCCGCCGCGCTCTGGTTCCGGCTCGGTCTCGACCCCTCGGCAGTGCAAACCCGTACCGGCACCACACAACTGCGGCCCGACTGGATCTCCCACCTGCACCAGCTGCTCGGCGACCACCTCGCCGACACCGTCATCGCCAGCCCCGCCTGGCCACGCCTGGTCGCCGCGGTCGAGCACGGCACCACCAAGGGCTGGGACCCACGCGAGCTGCTCAACACCGCCCACGAACTACTCACCGCCGCCCAACACGACGACCCAGGACCACGACCGGACCAGTACACGACCGCACTCGCCTGGCGCATCGAAGCACTCCTGCACCCCGTCACCCCATCCCCGGCCACCACCACAGGACTCGGCGAGAACCACAGCGCAGAAACAGATTCGGACGAGCTTATGCCCCACCACGACAGCCACACGGCACCCCCGGACGACAGCGAACCGACTCCGGCCGACCAACACAACCACCCCCGCGGCGCCGACACCGGAGAGGCGATCGCCGAAGGCCTTCGCGCTGTCGCCGCGCTGTTCCACGCTGGCCGTGTCGCCGACGCCAAGGACGCGCTCATCACTGCCTCACGCGCCGCGAGCGACACCGAACTCGACGTCCTCCATCGCGTCGCTACCACGCTCTACCAGTACAGCTTCCCGGTCGCCACAGCCCGACTACGCTGGGCGGCCGAACAATTCCCCCAGCACCGCGCGCTCATCGAAGCAGCCACGCCCGGCACCGACCCGCACACCTACAATCCCAATTTCGGCACGAGACGATCGAGCACTGTCGGCAGCACCGGCCACACCGCCCGCGACCACGAACCCCGCATCGATGACGCGCCCGCCCGCACCCGGCTCACCGCAGACGAGATCGCCGCCGTCCATGGCACCACCGAATACCTCGACACACGAGCCGATGTCGATGCCGCACCCCACCACCTGCCTCTACCTGAAGGCGTTCCTCACCGCTACTACAACCCGCGCCCACATGACCCGCAGCCGACCCAGCATCCCTTGGACTACGACCTCGCCGCAGTACCCGACACCCGCGGATTCGACTGTATGCACTGTGGCCTCGAGCGAGCCTCCCTCGACGCCACCCCACCCCCGGGCCGCCGCGGTGACGACGGCTTGTGCGGCGAGTGCCGCGACAGCAACGCTCCCGCGATCCCCGACCACGAACCGCGCGACCATATCTCGGCTCGATGCGCACACATCGCGAACGTCTACCCTGCGCCTGCGGCGTTGGCGATGCTGCGCCGTGACTGGCGCAGCGCACCCACCGTCGGCATCCGCGCTCAGATCGAAACTTGGGTCACACAGCACCTGACCGATCTCGTCGCGCACCATGTCCCAGACACCGCCGCAGATCTCGCTGCCGCGAATCCCCTCAGTGTGCTTGCCGACGAAGAACTGGCTCAAGATATCGAGCACATCACCCGCCGACTGACGCTCGCCGACACCGAAGCAATTCTCTACGGCCCCGCCCAGCCACAAACCGACACATCATCCAACCCCGACAACGACTGGCTGATCGTTGAATTGGACCAGCTCCAGCACGAGCAACAGCGCCGCTCCCACCTCACCTCCGAAGCGGCAGAGACTGAACGTCATCTCCGCCGCCGCGCTGTCAGCATCGAATCCGACATCCCGGCACCCGACATCGGAACAGAAGCGGCCGACGGCGCCAATCCCTCCAACCCCGGAGCCGATTTGTGACAGCGAGCCCGGGGCAGCACACGGTCCACACGGCGATGATTCGCCGATGCCACTGGGGTCTGTCCAGATAATCGCTCAGACGCACGTCCGGTTTGCGCCGTGAGGCGCTGTGTTTCGAGTGGAGGTGAGAGACCTTCGTCTCCGTTCTGTCGTAGCAGGTCGTTGGAGCTGAGGGCAGCCGTGCGACGTGAGGTCGCACGTTGTGAGTGATCGCATTGTCGTAGCTGTCACCGGCCGACCCGCATTGATTGCGTTATTCCGTTGTCGGCCAACCTGTTCGCGAACCGGATGGCCGTGTAGGTCGACCCGCGGTCGGAGTGGTGGATCAGCTCGCCATCACGGATGTCACGGCTCCAGACTGCGTATTCCAGCGCGCCGAGCACCAGCTCGGTGTCGCAGCGGTCAGAGGTCTTCCAGCCGACGATACGATTGGAGAAGGCGGCGCGGACCGCAGCCAGCCAGAACACACCCTGCCCGCACGGAATCCGGGTGGCGTCGGCGACCCATAACCGGTTCGACTCCTCGGCGGTGAAGTTGCGCTCGACCAGATCTGGCGCCGGGGTGGCCCGTGGATCCTGCCGTGTCGACGGGATTCGCCACTTCTTTCGCAGGAACGCACCCTGAAATCGTGCGACCGAATCAGCCGCTCGACGCGTCTACGGCCAACCCGAATTCCTCTGCGCCGCAGCATGGCATGCACCCTGGGTGACCCGTAGGTGCCACCAGGACTGGTGTGAATATCGACGATCTCGCCCAGCAACTGCTCGTCTTCGACATGGCGGTCCGACGGCCGCACGGAGCGTTTCTTCCACTCGCAGTAGGTTGCGGACGCGATTCCCAAAACCCGTAATACGAGCTCGACCGGGTGTTGGCTGTTCTGTTCGACGAACCGCATGATCACCGCCGGGTCGGGCCGAGCTCCGAGGCGAAATACGCACTCGCAGAATGCAATATCTCGTCGACCCGCTCCGACTCCGCCACCCGCTTCTTCAACGCGCGGTTCTCGGCAGCCATATCGGTCGTCGGCCTGTCCTCGCGTTCGTCGGCGTCGGCCTGGCGGATCCAGTGAAGCAACGCCTCGTGATGCACTCCGAGTTGCTCGGCCAGTTTCCGGATCGCCGGCTTCGGGTCCGACTCCCGATACACGCGGACCGCCCGCGCCTTCAACTCGTCCGGGTACTTTCTTCGGTGCTGCCACGAATGACTCCTTCCGGCCCTATCGGACCGCGGTCAGAGCCAGCCCTCCAAGAAAGCGGGGGAACCTCAAGCATCGGCTTTCTCCGCGGATGCAGGACATTGCGCGGTCTGCTTCTTCGGGTGAGTGCCGATTCTGAGACCTGCCGGCTGAGCACTGACAAGCAGGCAGGTCCCGATCGTTACTTGCCGGCCTTGTTGTATGCGTCCAGGATCTCAGCCGACACCCGACCGCGGCTCGAGACCTCGAAGCCGTTCTTCCGCGCCCAGTTGCGAATGGCCTGGGTCTGCTCGCGATCGACGGCAGGGCGAGTCTTGCTGGCGGTCACATTCCTCGACGCTCGCCCCAGCTTGCGGGCATGCTGGGTCCACTGCTCGAACATCCCGCGCATGTTTTCCGCGTTCAGCTTGGACAGGTCGATCTCGTAGGCAACACCATCGACAGCAAAGAGCACTGTCTCTTCGGCGGCCGACTTGCCGTCATAATCGTCCACCAGCTCGACGACCACTTTGCGTGCCATGAAAGCAGCCTTTCCAGTTGTACCGATGTAGTGATACGGAAGCTTAGTCGAGGCGACGACACCTGGGCTTTCGGCTACCCACGGGTACCCAGTGCGATCGATCCCCCGCCCCTGGTCGTGGACAGGGGCGGGGTCGCAAACCCCGAGGTATCCAGCATGTTCGGCCCCGAATATTTTCTGTTTTCGGCGACTCCGCGGCCCGGCAACAGTGGAGGGCCCATCGTCGCTCAAGATGGGCGGGTCATCGGAATCGTCACATAAGCCCTTGAAGCAAACGGCGCCACGGCTGAAACCGGCATAGGAAAGTCAGTAGTGATCCCTGCCGCCCGGTTCTCCGCGGGCGTGCTTTCCAGACAGATAAACTGGGCGGTTGCCGAGTTGGGATTTGCTCAACGTCGAGAACTGGGAAAGCCCGAGCCTCTGAGGAGCTGGCGGTCCGAAGAGCTGGTCAGGGTTGCTGGTCTGCAGGTTCGCCGGTTCGGCTCTCGCTAATTCGGAATGGCTTCGTCGCGCCCGTTGCCGCAGTGTGGTTCTCACCATGCCAGCTCTTGGCGTTGCTCGGGCATCGGGATGGTGCCACATCTTCTGCCCGCACGGTCGATCCACATCGCCGGGCTTGCGCCTTGGATGGTCGGTCGCTCGAATTGAGTTGGCCACCAATCTCATTCGCACGGTGGCCTGCCGCGAATGCGGGCGCTGGTATTGCTCGGCGCGGTAAGGTCTCGAGCCACTACAGCTCGAGATCGGAGTCAAATTCGTGGGTGGGGCAACTCCCTCGCCGAAGCCGGGGCGGACCGTTTCAGCTTCGCTGCACGGCAATTCGTTGGCGTCCCGCATCACCGTCGGCGCGCCCAGCCCACCGGCCCAGGGTCACGGCGTCGACGGACATGGACTTGGATCGGTGGCGGTGTGGTGTTGGTTCTCGCGATCGTCTTCGGAGGTCAGGTGGTCGTAAACGGCAAGTCTTCCGCGCCCCCATGAACACCTCCATCGCGACGTCGACGACTTCTGCGGCAGGCCCCGTGACCTGGTCAAGGCGGCGCGAGGACGAGGCGCGTTCGGCCCGGTGTATGTGATCAACATGTTCGGAGGGCTTCGGGGTCTCGATCCTGCGGTGTGGACAGGGCGAGCCGTCCCGTCCATGACCGCCAGGCCCACTTCGACCGCGAGACAGCAACCGAACGCGCCACCTGTCTGATGCCCGGCTCGACGCCACCGTCGAGCGCCCGCTCGCTAGTGGCTTCAGCCGGGAGGGAAGTCTGCGGCGGTGAAGAACCCGTCCGGGGCCAGTTTCGGTACGGTGTGGTCGGCGTCGAGGTCGGCTGCGGCGTCGACGTCTGCGCTGAAGCCCTTGGCTATCAATTCCCGCCCGGTTGTTGACTCGCGCAGCCAGTTGGTCAGCCCGTACTGTTCGGCGGCCGCGAAGGTGGCGGCGGCTTGGGCTTCAGCCGATAGAACCATTCCTGTGTCGGCTGCGCAGTGAGCGATTGCTCCGGCGCCGAGCCAGTCCTCGATGCTCGGTCGCAATCCGTCGACACCGTCGAGTGTGGAGGCCCACTGCTCGGCGGCGGCCACCACCGTCACTCGTGTGATCGGGCCGCGGTCGAGTGCTGCCGCACACCAGTGGGCGACGGCGGTGCGGTTGCGTAGGCTGCCGACCAGCAGTGCTGGGGCGTGTCGGGCGTTACCTGCTATGTCGGCGCCGTTGAGTGAGACCAGCGCTACGCGGTCGCCTCGTGTGAGGTTGGTGACGCTGCTCGGTGAGAGTGTCAATTTCGCGCCGGCTTCGTCGCGTAGCAGGGCGGGTTTGGGCACCCCGTATGTTTTGGCCGCGACGTCGGCGCCGCCCAACTCCGCGATGTGGCGCGGGGCAGGGCGATCACGTATGCGCCGGCCGCGATGGCTGTGCTGACGGTTGTGGAGAAGGTCAAGGTGTCGACGACGACGGCGTCGCCGCGTTCGGCGGCGAGCCTCGCCGCCGCTTGGCTCGCCAGAGATGCCGTCAACTTTCAGGCATGCTGCCAATGCCGCTACCTGAAACTTCTCACGGAAGTCTGGCAGTCGGATCGACTTCGATGAGAGCCCCGCGGGCCCCGGATCCCGTTTACGGCTGGATCAGAGTTGTGGATCATCGAGTTGTGGGGTCGTCGCCGGACTGTTGCAGGCAGTCCGGCGACGAGTGCGGGCCGGGGCGAAGGGATCCGGGCCCGCGTCCTTCCCGGTCCCGGTGCTCACGCGGGCAGCGCCGGAACCGGAACCTGATGGGGCGGAAAGCGGATTCGAGTGTGCGGTCAGTAGCTGTAGAACCCGCGTCCGGTCTTGCGGCCGAGGTGGCCGGCGTCGACCATGCGCCGCAACAGGGGCGGTGGGTTGTAGTGGGGTTCGCGGAATTCCGCGTGCAGGGATTCGGCGATGGCGAGGGTGACGTCCAGGCCGATGGTGTCGGCCAGACGTAACGGACCCATGGGGTGCGCGCAACCGGCGACCATGCCCTCGTCGATATCGGCGACGCTGGCGAATCCGGACTCGGCCATGCGAATCGCCGCACACAGGAACGGAATCAGCAGCGCGTTGACGACGAACCCGGCCTGGTCCTTGGACTCGATGGTGCGTTTGCCCAGCATGTCGCGGGCGTAGGCGGTGACTGTGTCGACGACCGCACGATCGGTCTTGAGGGTGGCAACGATCTCGACCAGCGGCAGCACCGGCACCGGGTTGAAGAAGTGGACCCCGACAACGCGGCCGGGGTTGGCGGTTGTGTTGGCGATCCGGATGACCGGGATGGAGGAGGTGTTGGTGGCCAGGATCGTCTCCGGCGCGACGATGGTGTCGAGTTTGGTGAAGAACTCGGTCTTGAGTGCCTCGATTTCCGGGGCTGCTTCGATGACCAGTTCCCGGTCGGCGAAGTCGTCGATCGTGGTCGTGAGGGCGATGCGGTCGGCGGCTTGGTCGGCGAGGTCGCGGTCGAGTTTGCCTGCCTCCACTGCGCGGGTCAGGGATCGTGCGATGCGGGCGCGGGCGAGGTAGGCGGTGTCGGTGTCACGCTCGAGGACCAGGACCTCACCGCCCGCGCGGGCGGCGACCTCGGCGATGCCGGCACCCATGGTGCCGCCACCGATCACACCGATACGGTGCATGACAACTGTCTCCTCACTTCGGCTGAAACACTCTGGCTCTGAAAGGGATTGGCGGTGTTTACTTCACGCGGATGATGAGGGCGTCGCCCTGGCCGCCGCCACCGCAGAGCGCGGCCGCGCCGACACCGCCGCCGCGGCGCTGCAGCTCGAGCGCCAGGTGCAGGACGA